>CALCSH010000219.1 GCA_937893815.1 uncultured Anaerolineae bacterium
GGCCACGCAACGCTTGCTGCCCGGTGAAACCATCTACCTAATGCAAAGTGTGCGCGGCTTGTTATTACCGGGCAGTGATTCTGGCGGACCCCCCATCATCCCGCCAGTAAGTAGTTAGCCACAAAATAATTATGTATCGACGATTACACATTCATTCACGAAATCCATGGTTGGGCGATCGATTGCGAGGCACCATTCGGCTGGCGAGTGTCTTCGGCTTGATATTTTTACTGGGCAGTCTGGGCAGCATCGTGATCGATGATTTTGATACGCAAGCACTGATCACCGGCTGGCGGCATACAGATGCCAGTAATCTCTCGTGGCTGGTGCAGTTCTTGCTCTCGGCGCTCGTATTCTTCCGCTTCAGCCAGCGATACTTTCTATTGCTCACGATCACGTTTGGGGCGGCGTACTACTTCACGGCGCGGTATCTTCGTAATTTCTACGGGCTGAATGGTATCGGTCAGGCGGCGCGCTATTTGAATGCAGTGTTATTTGCTGTGGGATACCCGCGGCTGGAGATTGAAAACGGCCAAAGAATGATCCCGCCCGGAACCACCAACCTGATCGATCAAATCGGTGGCCCGGGATATTTGGTGATTCAACCAGGAAGCCTGGTTTTGCTGGAAGGCCCACGCGGGGAACAGCGCGTTTGCGCCGAAGGCCTGAATTTTGTCACCCGCTTTGAGCGTATCCGCGAGACACTCAGTCTGGACGATCAGCAAAACTTTATCGAGACGATTGACTTCACCACCAAGGATAGCATCCGCATGCGCGTGCGCGATGTGCACTATGCCTATCGTTTGCGTACGGGACGTTATTCCAGCGAGGCCGCCCGACAGGATCCCGAAGCGCCTTATCCGTTCTCCTTGCGGGCCGTGTTGAGTATGGCCTACGGGCGTTCTGTGAGCACCCGCGGCATCACACCCTGGGAGAGGATGGTTAATATCGCCGTGGATGGCGCCATTACCGATTATATGCGTCAGCGTAATTTTGATGATATCACCGCCCCGAATTTCAGTCAGACGATTACCCGGGAAGAAATTGCCAGGGAATTAAATTCGATGATCCTTCGTAACCGCCTGCGCACTGTGGGTGCCGAATTGCTCTGGGTAGATATGGGCCACTTTGAAGTTGTCGATAAGCGTATCGAGGAGCAGCGCGTCAACACCTGGGGCTCAAAATGGCGTGGTGTGGCGACGTATAACCGTGCCTTTGGGGAGGCCAAACGCTTATCGTATGAGGAAATTGGCCGCGCCGAAGCCCAGGCCGAAATGCTGCTCGGTATAATGAATGCTTTTGAGGAATTAAAAATACTGGATGGTTTATCCGAAAGCGAGCGCCAGCGCAAAGTACAAGAAATTATGTTGGCGCGCACGGCTCAATTCTTGGATAGCATGGCCGCACATACGCCAAAATTGTCACAATCTTCTCGTAAAGAATTGCCGCCACCAAAGTAGGAATTATAATGAAAGACATTCACGATGCATATGAATTCTTGGTCAGGGCGGCTCCTCGACCAGGGATTCAACAAATATCAGGCCAATTGGAGGATAATTTTAAAAATGATGTCGAATTTTGGCATACAGTTAGATGGATTTTGAAAATGTCAAATCATCCTGGTTCAACTTCCAATCAACAAGGTGAAACTCTAACTCATTGTGCATATTGGATTGCAAAAAAGAGTAATTACAATAAAGCAGAAAGTCTTTTACGGGAAGCGAGATTAAAATTTGCGAGTATGGCAGATTTACACAATGTTGCTGTGGTTGCTTGGATGCGAGGATCACTGCTTTGGCAGATCCCAGATGTTCACGACAAAGCAATCGGCGAATGGATTTCAAGTATCGATTTATTCGAACGAATATTGACAGAGGGTTCATTTAGGATATTTGCCGAGCAAGCAAAAGAGTATCATAAACATCTATTGGAAATGAATGTGGCACTGGCTCAAGCCGTCAAAGATAATGGCCTATGTTTAAAGTGGGATTAAATGACGTGAGATGACAACATTTCGAGAAATTTACTTGTGGATAAACAGATACACTGAAGATGCTCAGAGTCAGTATAGAGGTCGTAAAAGCCACTTAACTCTTTCTACCCAAGCATTACTTAATCAAACACACGCACTTGTAAACGAACATAGAGTGAGTGAAGTGTGGAGTATGGTGAGTCGTTTAACTGATCTGTGTAATTGTGAATCATATTCAGTGAATGAACGCGCCGAAATATTTTTAGAGTGTGGTTTTATTGTTTCGGGTCTGGGGAGTTCATTTGACGCTGCAGAGCATTTTGATAAAGCAGCCAGTAACTATATATGTTTGCACAATATGAGTATCGCGTTTTGGGGAAAGGGGTTAAATTTGTGGCGAATGATTGAAGAACATCAAAATGCGATCGTTGCTTGGCGTTTGGCAATGGATGCTTTTAGTGATTGTTGTGAAACTACAAAAAAGGAAATTGATACCCTGAGGGGTGAGGGGAAAACTTGATTCTAAAGAAGCAATATTCAAAGTTACAGCGTGGAAGAAACGTGTTGCATGGTATGATGGAACGTATGCGCAAATGCAACAAGCTTTACTCAACAAAATAGAACAAAATAAGGCTTATTAATTGAAATGGCACAAGTCTTCGTTAGCTATGCGCGAAGTGATATGGAGATCGTTGACCGCGTTGTAGATTTACTTGAAAAAAAGGAAATTGATTGTTGGATTGATCGCAAGGATATTGATGGGGGTAATATTTGGAGAGAAGAAATTGTCCATGCAATCCGTGACGCAAGGGTCTTTGTGATTTTTCTGTCACACAACTCTGTGAAATCGGATTATGTACATAGAGAATTGGCTGTAGCTGGGCATGAAGGTATCCGCATTATTCCGGTAATGCTTGTGAATATCGAAATTCCTGATAGTATGAAATTTCAATTAGCTCGGGAGCAAAAGATATTTCTATATCCATATGTTGATTTGGGAGTCGAAAAAATTATTCAGGCATTGCTTACGGATGTAAATATTACTATTCGGATGGTAAATGAATATCTAGCCCAAAAAGGGACATCATGGGTAAGATGGTTACGAATTAATGGCACTCACCCTCATTGGCATCTACTTTGGCACATTCAGCGGCAAAATGACGTGAACAATCATTCACTTTTAGAAATCGGATATATTTGGTTCAAGGAAAACCAGAAACATCGTGACTGGGTATCAATGTTAAAGGCGATGTTGAAAGAACAACAATATCGCAACCATGCCTATGCAATAGCTCTCCACTGGCTGCGTAAAAACCGTGGCCACCACCAGTGGGAAATCGTGCGGGGACTCCTTTTGCAAATCAATCCCGAGGACGCTGTGCTACAATCAATGCGCTGAGCAACCATCAAAATCGTTGCGGGCAACCGATAATTAAAACCTGGAAGGTTTGCCAAACCTTCCAGGTTTCATGTACAAGGAATCAATATGAACCCTCAAAAATATTTCCACTTTTCGCCTGATGTGGCGCAGGCCCGACAAAATGCGGCTCCGCTCGTGGCGCTCGAAACTACGGTACTAACTCACGGTTTGCCTTACCCCCAAAATTTGCAGTTGGCGCAAGATATGGAAAACGTCGTGCGGCAGCATGGCGCTATCCCGGCCACGATTGGCATTCTGGATGGCATCATCCATGTCGGTATGGATGCGAGTCAAATTGAAAGCATGATCACCGCCAAGAAACTGCGTAAAATCAGCCGCCGCGACTTCGCCCCGGCGATTGCCCGCAAAGAGAGCGGTGGCACAACTGTGGCCGGAACCCTCATCGCGGCCCATGCCGTGGGGATGCCTGTCTTCGCTACGGGCGGCATCGGCGGGGTACATCGCAGCCCGGCGTATGATATTTCGGCCGATTTGCCCGAACTCTCGCGTACTCCGCTGATCGTGGTTTGCGCGGGGGCGAAATCCATTCTCGATTTACCGGCGACGCTGGAATATCTCGAAACCGCCGGAGTGCCAGTTGTGGGCTATCAGACGGACGAATTCCCGGCGTTCTACTCTACCTCCAGCGGATTGCCGGTGAGTGCGCGCGCGGATACGCCCGAGGAGGTCGCGGCGCTGGCAGAGGCGCACTGGTCGCTGGGGATCAGCAGTTCCCTGCTCGTGGTGGTACCCCCCCCGAGCGAGTCCGCCCTTCCTGCCGGGGATGTGGAAAAAGCCATTGCGCAGGCGCTTCTCGACGCCGAGCAGCAGCAGGTGCGCGGTCAGGCCGCCACTCCTTTTTTGCTTGACCGCGTCAGTCAACTCACCGGGGGGGCAACACTCAAGGCAAATCTGGATTTATTGCTCGAAAATGCGCGTGTGGCGGCTCAAATTTCGCTGGCCTATTCCCGCCTGAAACATCCGTCTCTGCGTGCTTAAATTTTCATAACGAAAAAGCCCTCCGATATTCGGGGGGCTTTTGGTAGATGACGATTTTATCGATCTTCGGTAGGGTTGGGCAAGTGCGTGCTGGTGGAGCTGGGCCAGTGTGTGATCGTTGGGCTGGGCCAGCGCGTGATCGTAGGGCTGGGTGTGCTGGGCGTTGCCGTGGGCCAGCGCGTGATAGTGATGGTGGGCGTGCGTGAGGGCGTTTGGGTAATCGGCCTGGGCGTAATGGAGGGCGTGACGGTGGGCCAGGGCGTGTTGCTCGGGGTGAGCGTTTGGCTGGGTTTGGGCGGCTTTGGCGTCAGCGTGAAGGTCGGCGTGCTCGACGGACCGAGGGTGGCCGTTGGCGTGTCGGTAATCGTCGAGGTTTGCGAAACTGTATTGGTGGGGGTGGCCGTAAGCGTGGGCGGCTGCCCTTCCACAACGAAAATATCCGCTGCGATCCAATCAAGGCCGATGAACATTTGCACCTGATATTCGCCGGGCAGCCAGTCATCCGCATTGGGTATCCATTCCGAGAACCCCGCGCCGCCAGTGCCCCATTGCCAGGGACTGGTTTCGAAGTGTACCAGATCGCCATCGCGGTACCAGAGCGCGGTCCATTGGGTGCCATCGACCATGCCGTCATAGGTGAAGAAAGCGAACATTTGCCCTACCGGGTTGGTGAAAACGTCCGCGGGCTTAATGGGTCGATACAGCGAATCGACGCCCTGATTGGTGAATTGTAATTTGCTGAAGATGACGTCCGTCGGGGGGGTGATTTGGCCTTCAAATTGAGCTTCAATTGCCAGGGGGATATGCGGCGTCAGTGTGATTGTGGGCGTGTTCGATACCTCGGGGGTGGTCGTTATGGTGGGGGTGAGCGTTATCGAAGGGGTTAGCGAGATGGTGGGGGTCTGGCTGATGGTGGGGGTCAGCGTGGGTGTAATGGATGGAGGGAAGAAACTATACGCCACGGGTTCGGCGTAGGTATACATCACCCAGGCCAGGAGAAGCAGCAAACCGAACAGAAAAAGCTGACGCCAGCCTTTGACCATTCGTTCATGGCGCATACGGAAATATGGAATGCGTCTTCCCCTGGAAATCGCGTTGATGCCGCCGAATAGGGAAATGATAGCAAATAGCGCGGCTAGGCCAACGGCTGTAAGTACGGCGGTGCGGACATCAATTTCGGGAGACATGGTAGATTGTGCTTATTCTGCTGCGACGGGGTTTTCGAGTGTTCCGATGCCCTCGATGGTCACTTCAACGCGGTCGCCCGGCGCCAGCGGGCTGACACCTGCGGGTGTGCCAGTCAGCAAAAGATCGCCCGGTTCCAGTGTCATCACCGACGATGCAAAGGCAATCAACTGCCGCACCGTAAAAACCATATCCCGCGTGGATGCCATCTGGCGCATATCGGCATTTACATGGCAGGTGATCAAAGCGTCGGAAGGGTCAAAATCTGTTTCGATCCAGGGGCCAATCGGGCAGAAGGTGTCGAAGCCTTTGCCGCGTGTCCATTGTTTGTCGCTACGTTGAAGATCGCGTGCAGTGATATCGTTCGCAACCGTATACCCAAAGACATACTCATGTGCCTCATCGATAGCGATCCGGCGTCCGCGCCGACCGATGACGACGGCCAGCTCGGCCTCATGCTCTACCTGTCGAGATTGTGGTGGCAAAATAATAGTTTCGCCCGGGGCGATAATCGATGATGGCGGCTTGAGGAATAATAGCGGAACCTCGGGAACTTCAGCCTGATGTTCAGCGGCATGCGCGGCATAGTTACGCCCGACGCAGATAATTTTACTGGGTTGAACCGGTGGCAGGATACGCACATCAGCGAGTGGAAGGCGAGCTTCACTGCGTTGATATTCGCCAAAAATATCGCCATCAATCGTGCCAATTTTGTCGTCGAGAACCCAGCCATAGCTGGCGAGATTATTTTTTGTTTGGTAATGGATAATGCGCATGATGAACTCTTTAATTTTTTTTTTCGATCTTCGATTTATGATTATTTTTCGGCTGAAAATAGGCTGTTGATGAACAGATATGTAGAGTTTATCACAGGATGAGCATGCAGGGTAATTTTCGGGTGTGCTGAAATATTGTAAAATTCTAAGCATATGCGGTATAATGCCACCTGCTTCGGGCGGTTAGCTCAGTTGGTTAGAGCGCTTCTCTTACACAGAAGAGGTCGCAGGTTCGAGTCCTGTTCCGCCCACAAGAAAAGCCCCTATATACAGGGGCTTTTTCGTATATAGGGGGGGATTAGAGTGGGGTGCTCAGTGTAAATTCCGTGCAATCCGGGTGCAAAACGATCGGCGTTATCATTTCTAACGGAATCTTTAATGACTCTACTGCAAAAAGCCGATGACGGAGATGTCCGCCGGAATATATGGGGG
>CALCSH010000220.1 GCA_937893815.1 uncultured Anaerolineae bacterium
GCATCAGTAACCTGGAAATGTTCAGACTTACGCCACATCCGGTTCTTCCTTCATCGCCGGCTGAAGCCTCATCGCCTTCCGATATTATCAAAGAAGATTTAGTAATGGTGCCTCAGATCGTTTTACCAAAATACTTATCTGTAACTATTATGATCACGATTTTGAAAGCAGATAAATGGATGGCTGTTTCCCATAAAGTGCCCAACATCGTAGCGCTAAATCGTAGTGCTCAGGTGTCCCTGTTGCTCACCAGTGACCGATTTGTCAAAATGAATATTCTCCGCCAGGCCGGGTTGCCTGCGCCGCTGCCGGATGGTTATCAGCTCTGGACGGCTCTGCAAATTGAAATGGTAGATGAAAACGAGGAACTGATCAAATTACTCCCAGCTGGCGATGTGATGAATATCTCATTTGCCTTGCCATCTGATTATTCAGATAGACTATTCAAGGTATTGCATTGGGACGAAACACTTGATGGTGGCCTGGGCGGCTGGGTCGAAGTGGGAACGACGATGCTCCTTCGAGATGGATTGCAGCAAAATTTGTTGACTTATTACCGTTACTGGGATGCGTCGGCTGATGATGGCCTGGGCAACTGGGTCACAGAATTAACCACGGTAAATAGCTGGCAAGCAGAAGTCGGTTTTCCCCTCCCAGGTTGGATAGAATTGCCTTTGACTGATCTGGACGTGGAAGATCCGACCATCCCAGAAGCGATCCTGACAGCAAATGTTAATTTCAACGGAATCTTTGTATTGGTCTTTTCCCCGTAGTTATGAGATCGTAGGTGCAGAAATTTATTATGGAATAATTCCCTATTTTCGATCTGTGAACGAGGATCTGGGTTGCGACAACCGAGATAACACCGCCACGATCATGCCAACCAGTGCGTCAACGCCGGAAGAATTTCCCCAATTTAGCAATTCGCTGAGTGTGTTTTCTGCCGCGTTCGCACCAGTCATCAGGTAATCCAGAGCATTGATTAGACGTTCATCGGCAAGGCCTCTTGCTGCGCATTCGATGAGGTTGGCGCTCAAGGTGGTGGTTTTCGTATAGGCAACAGAGATGATTTTTTCATTGAGATTTTGAAGTTGATCATTCGGTCCAAACACAGCCTCCCAGCGATTGAGAGCGAGCAATAAGCCGATCAGGAAGTCATCACCGGAGGGGGTTAGGCCAGCGCCGCGGCCGAGGATATTTTCTGTGATCTTTATTGTGGCAGGAACATCGAATCGAAATAAGCCTTGTCGAATGGTTTGGATGTCGGTATCCCATACATCTTGAGTATGTTGGTTTGAGGGGAAGCCAACGAAAGGAGCACTCAGCAAGGAGGGCAATAAACCGCTAAGCCCAGCACCTTGTTTGTGCTGATGGGCCTCTTGGGCGAAATTTTTTATGCGGATGAGACATTCGGCATGTTGAAAAATTACAGGTGACGCCGTTTCCGGCTGCCAGATTGTGGCGCCTTGGGTAGAAATCGTCAGATTTGCCTCGAGGATGGTGATCAAGCCTGGGGAAATCTGAACCAACCCTCCCATGGATCGTTTGTCCAGCGCCGGGGGTTGGCCCTCCACATTTAGGGTCATCGGTCCGCGAAAATTCTCAAAAGAGAGAAAAACGATTTGGTTGTCGCCGATTTTAAGGAATATCCCCCGCGATGTGATTCCCATCACCGTAGCTAATTTGGCATGCATAAGCGTTTCGTTAGCCACACTGCCAATCGTGTGAACATGATATCGATGCAGCTGATTGTTATTCATCAAGGAATGCTACCTGTAGGGCCGGTGAAAAGGGATGTAGGATAAATGTATTACGGATTAGTGATTTTTGCAACTGTGGAAAAAGTATGAATTTCGATAGTTTATGGGAGCGCAAATAAATATCGCAAAAGCTATCGTGACTTGGGAATGCCCGAAATAAATGTGCTGTTCGGGAAGCGCCATTCTCGCTGATACCATTACTCGGTTTGGAAGTGTGAAATTTGATTTTATAGGCAAGAAGGTTTATACTTAGTGCTTCCTAAAATCTTTGGGATTCCCTCTTTTTCTTGGTAAGTTCAATCTAATCAGCAACATAAGGAGATTTAAATCATGCGTTTAGAACCCCCTGTACCCGTATCTCGTGAAGAGTATACTGTGAATGTGCGTGATATCGAGCCTCTACTGCAAGGCTATGGTATGGATATGGCCCCCTGGCCAAATGCCACAATCAAATTGCGCACTGGCGAAACAATGTTTATCCGCGAAGCGAAAGTTGAAGAAGCGAAGACATTGATGCAGTATGTTCGGCGAGTGATGGATTCCGAACATGATTTCTATGATATCGTTGGTGCGCGTGTGTATGCTGAATTGCTTGGCTGGTATCGTAAACGCCTCAAGGACCCCTACGTGATGATCGGCATGATTGATGGAGAGCTGGCCGGTTTAGTCAATGGGCGCCTGATGAACGAGGATATTAATATTAGTCATCATACGATGACTTTTAAGCGCGGCGGCCGATTGGGTGCTGCGCTTTTTTATTGTAAAGCCTATTACGCATTTGAGGTTCTTGGCCAAAAAGAATTTTGGTCCACCTACGAAAGCTATAATGGCTGGCGCATTGGTTTCCTTGGTATGGCACAACCCAGCTACCCCTGGCCGGATGTTCAACATGAGTTGGGCGGGGCCAGGGTTTATTATGTCACCAAGAAATACTGGGACCGGGCCATCAAAGACTACTCTGAGCAATTGGTGGGTTCACCGTTGAACTTCGACGTGTCAGATGAGATTATTGAAGCCAACAAAGAAATAAAATTACCGGATGATGTAACGGTCTGAGCAATGCAAGTATAGACACGAAGATGGAGTCGGCCACCACAAACGGCCGATTCCATCTTGCCTTCAAGAGTATTAAAGGTGTTATGAGCCATCTCTGGAATTCTCATAGATGAGTGTAGTAGGAAGGAGTTTGTATGGCGATCATTAAAGTCGAAATTCGTACGGGGGCTTATTACGACTCTGTTATATTGATGCAATTGCAGCGTTCCCTGGCAGAGCAACCTGGTGTGACTGATGCCGGTGTGGTGATGGGAACAGATGCAAATAAGGATGTTCTGGCCCAAAGTGGTTTGCTTGTTCCCGATGCTCAAGCTGCTGGGGCTGATGATTTGGTGATCGTTGTCAAGGGGGAGTCTGATTCTGTCGTTCAAGCTGTGATTGATAAAGTAGATGAACTTATCGCCGCGAGGCGTAGCAGCGGTGTGGATGAAAACTATCAACCCAAAAGCATCGAAACCGCCGCTGCTATGTTGCCCGAGGCACAATGGGTGCTGATCTCTGTTCCCGGACGTTACGCCGCTGGCGTTTCCAGACAGGCTTTGGGGCTGAATAAGCACGTATTCCTTTACAGCGATAACGTTTCCCTTGAAGATGAAATCTCATTGAAAACGGAAGCGGCATCGAAAGGCCTGCTTGTGATGGGCCCGGATTGCGGCACCGCAATTGTCAATGGAGTTGGCTTGGGATTCGCGAATAAAGTGCGCCGCGGTCCAATCGGTTTGGTGGCTGCCTCAGGCACCGGTTTGCAGCAAGTAGCGGTGCGCATTCACCAGATGGGCGGCGGTTTGACTCACGCTTTAGGTACCGGGGGGCGTGATCTCTCCGAGGCCGTCAATGCCATCACAGCCCGCCAGGGTCTCGATTTGATGGCCAGAGACCCTGATACGAAAGTGATTGTGTTGGTATCCAAACCGCCCTCACCAAAGGTTGCTGATGAATTGGTCAAAGCGGCACGATCGGCAGGAAAACCGGTGGTGGTTAATTTTATCGGATATGCCACAGCTTCACGCCGCATGGATAATATTTTCTTTGCCACCACTTTTGACGAAACGGCTGAGCTGGCTATTCGCCTGATCGATTCGGATGAAGATTTTCGCAACGAACCGGATATTTCTATGTTTTCTCCAGGTCAGCGTTATTTGCGAGGATTATTCTCTGGCGGCACGCTGCAATATGAGGCGTTGCTGATCTTGCAGCATTATTTCCCATCGGTGTATTCCAACGCGCCGTTGGATAAGAAAAATAAGCTGGAAGACTCGCTGGTCAGTGTTGAGCACACCGTCATCGACCTGGGTGAAGATGAATTCACGGTTGGTCGCTTGCACCCCATGATGGATAACGACTTGCGCATCCGGCGCTTGGAGAAGGAAGCTTTAGATCCTTCTGTAGCGGTGATTTTGCTGGATGTGGTCTTGGGGTATGGCGCTCACCCTGATCCGGCTAGCGAACTGGCTCCAGCTATTGCCCATGCAATCAAGATTGCCAAAGACGCTGGGCGGTATTTGGAAGTCGTGGCGGTTGTCTCGGGCACAGATGAAGACCCTCAGGATATGAATGCCCAGATTAAGCTGCTTACGGAAGCAGGCGCGAAGGTTGAAACTAGCAATGATCAGGCTGCCCGTTATGTAAGCCGATTATTGCTAGCCATCGAACGTTCCGCGAAGCCGCCAGTGGAAGAAAAATTTAAAGGCGTCGATCTTGAAAATTTCAAGAAACCCATGGCAGGAATCAATGTTGGCCTGGAGTCGTTTTCCGAAAGTTTATCGGATCAAGAAGCCCAGGTTGTCCATGTGGATTGGAAACCAGTGGCAGGCGGTAATGAAAAGCTCGCTGCCATCCTTGAGCGGATGAAACAGAAATAATTGGAGACACAAATGGATATCGAAAAAGCCAATGCGGAAGCCACAAACCGGATGATGGAAGCTCGCCCTGTTGTGATCGGGATGGGAAAAGCCATCGATGTTGTTCCTGGAATGCGCGACAATTTACTAATGCACGCCGGTCCTCCCATCACCTGGGAAAGAGCCTCTGGCCCCATGAAAGGTGCAATCACCGGAGCGCTGATCTATGAGGGTAAAGCCAAAAATATGGACGAGGCTCAAAAGTTGGTCGAGTCTGGCAAGATTGATCTTGAGCCTTGTCATCATCACCAATCTGTTGGCCCCATGGCCGGGGTAACTTCGGCCAATATGTCAGTTTATATTCTCGAGAATAAAACTCACGGCAATATGTCATATTCCAACTTGAATGAGGGCTATGGCAAAGTATTGCGTTATGGTGCTTATAGCGAAGAAGTCATCGAGCGCTTCGGTTGGATGGAAAATGTCATGGCCCCGGTATTGGGCAAGGCCATTGAATTGAGCGGCGGTATTGACATCCGCGCAATGGTGGCCGAGGCCTTACATATGGGTGATGAAGGCCACAATCGCAATAAAGCTGGCTCAGTGCTCTTCACCAAAGCTCTCGCTCCCTATATCGTCAAAGCCACCGAAGACAGAGATGTTGCCTCAGATATTATCAAGTTCATGGGCGATAATGCCTTGACGATTCTCAATCCGGTCATGGCGGCTTGCAAGGGCATGGTCGATGTGGCGCAGGGTATAGAAGGCAGCACGATTGTGCATATAATGGCACGTAATGGCACCGATTTTGGTATTCGTGTTAGCGGTTTGGGCGATCGCTGGTTTACCTCTCCAGTGGGCATCCCCAAAGGGTTGTATTTCCCCGGATTCACCGAGGCCGACTCTAGCGGCGATATTGGTGACAGCACCATCACAGAGTCAGCTGGTATTGGTGGTTTTGCAATGGCGGCCGCCCCAGCGATTGTCACCTTCGTTAGCGGCACACCCAAAGATGCCATCAATGCCACGATGGAGATGTATGAGATCTGCTTTACCGAGCATAAATTCTTCACCATCCCCTCGCTTGATTTCCGAGGCACACCCACGGGCATCGACCTGCGTAAAGTGGTCAAATTGGGTATCACACCGCGTGTTAACACCGGCGTTGCCCACAAAGACCCAGGTGTCGGCCAGGTTGGCGCGGGCTTAGTACGTCCAGAATTGAGCATGTTTGAAGAAGCGCTGGTGGCATTTGCAGAGAAGTATGGAATCTAAACGATAAAACGTGATGCCTAACTTGACAATGTCAACTTACACAAAAGGTGGTCGAAAATTAGGGGTACGGGCGGGGTGGAACCCCGCCCGTACCCCCAATTTTCGGGAACTTTCTGTCAACTTGATATTGTCAAACTAATTAGGCCTCACGTTTTATCGTTCTCTTTGTAAGGAGTAAACACGTGAATCGCGAAAAATTCATCAAAACCATCGAAAGCGCCAAATGGCATGATCTAACTCAGGCCATGAGCATCTTCACACCACCATTCCCTGGTGAGATGCCATTACAGGTGCATTTTTTCAAACGACTGACGGGTTCATTTGGCGGTGGGCAAGGAGCAAATGGCCAGCAGATTGAGTGGAGTAATAATACCGGCACGCACCTCGTGGGGCAGCGCGCCTTCCATAGTGGTGAGCGCGCCATTGCTGATATTCCCTTGTCTGATCTGTACGGGGAAGGTGTAGTGGTAGATATCTCGGATGCTGTTTCCGATTACAGCTTGTACACGCCAGAGATGATTACAGAACGAGCCGTAGTCAAAGAGGGCGATATCCTGATCATTAACACTGGTTATCATAAATATGGTTGGGATCAACCTGATGTTTTCAATGACCAGGCTCAGGGTGGGATTGAAAATAAGGAATTTGGCTATTACTTGCGCCATCCAGGTCCCTCACCTGAGTTTTTCCAATGGGCGCTGGATTTGAAGTTGAAGCTGATTGGTGTGGATTGCGGTTGTGCAGAGCACCCGATGAACACCAATCTGCGCTATATGCACGCCCGCGAGTTCGAGAAGGCCGAGGCCAAACTCAAAGAAACCTACGGGAAAACCTGGGATGAGATGTTCCCCCCGGATGAGTATCACAAACTATCCCATATCACCATGCCCAAAGCCGGGCTGTTGCTGGCCGAATCGTTAGGCGGGCAAATAAAAGAG
>CALCSH010000221.1 GCA_937893815.1 uncultured Anaerolineae bacterium
AATATTTTGCGCGCAATCATACCATACCGCAGCCAAATATCGCAACCAACGATTCAGTGCATCTTTTCACGCCTATTGCCTTCTCTCTGGTTTTACGCTACACTCGAAAAAGCACAGCATTCAAACGGGAGTAGCCATGCAAAAAGTGACAACTTTTATTGGAATCGTTCCCCAAGCGCCTACACGATCGTTGATATTTGCTGCACTAAACCTCGAACAGAGGGTAATTGATTTACGCCAGGGAGATATGGAGGATGTGATCGCTTTTGCCAGTGCGCAGGAATACGCCATCGCGGCCATCTGCGGGCCACTACGCCCCAATCAGGGACTCATGAAGCTCGAAGCTGTGCGCCAGCGCATTAAGCCCATACCGCCCCCCGGGCGCTGGGCTGACGATCGCCTGGCGGAGTATTTATTGCGGCAACACAATTTACGCGTGGCTCGCACCTCTGCAAAGGCAGAACAATGCCCATCATGGATGCAGACCAGCTTCAGGCTTAGCGAACGTCTCGCCGCGGCGGGATATCAGGATTACGGTGCGGACGAAGCGCAGCTTCAACTCATGGAGGTATCCCCCGATGCCACTTATACTGTTCTGATTGGCAAACGCCCCTTCGCCAAATCATCACTCGAAGGCCGCCTGCAGCGACAGTTGATTCTGTACGATCAGGGTCTGCATATCGATGATCCGATGCGCGTTTTTGAAGAGATCACGCGTTATCGCCTGAAACAAGGCATACTCCCCCTGGATGGATTATACAGCCCCAACGAACTCAACGCACTCATCGCCGCTTTTACCGCCTGGCTGGCCGAGGCAGACCCTCAACAGATTTCCAGCTATGGCGATCCAGCCGAAGGGCAAATCTTTTTACCGGCAGCGGTGTTAAAGAAAAAGTATCCCTGATGGAGGTTGCCATGCCACCCTATAAAACGAAAATCATTCTCAACCCCAATGCCGATAAAGGCAACGCCTGGCGGCTGGCCTCGGATTTGCGCCCGATTGTAGACGAATTCGGCGGTGCCGATTGGGCCGGAACTGTTTACCCAACCCATGCCGTCAAGCTGGCCGAACAGGCCGCGCTGGAAGGCTATGAACTCATCATTAGCGTGGGCGGCGACGGCACGATTCATGAAGTCATCAACGGAGTGATGCGTGCCCCAGCTGAGAAGCGCCCACGCATCGGTGTTGTGCCGATGGGTTCGGGCAATGATTTTGCCCATAGCGTGGGTATGGATGCCACCCCCGCACGGGCGCTGCGACAGATTTTCACCGGCAAGCCGCGCCGTGTCGACCTGGCTGTTCTCACCGACGAACATGGCCGCCGAGAATATATCGACAACACTCTGGGGATTGGTTTCAATGCCACCGTCACGATTCGAGCACACAAATTGCCGCTATTCATTCGTGGATTTCTGGTGTATTTTGTGGCTGTAGTGCAAACCATTATCCTGAACCATGAGGCGGCGCGTATCCAGTTCAAGAGTGACCAGCAAAATTGGGAAGATGATATTTTGATGTTAGGTATTTGCAACGGTGCCCGCGAGGGCGGCGGCTTTATGGTCGCCCCCGATGCCAGTAACAGCGATGGCATTCTCAATTACGTTGCCATCTCCAAAGTCTCACGCCCAATGATGTTCCGTCTGCTACCTGAAGTGATGAACGGCACCCACGGACGTTTCAAACCTGTGCGTCTTGATACCCTGAAACAAGCCAAGATACTCTCGGATCGCCCGCTCAATATCCACATTGATGGCGAAATCTTCGCCGGGTTCGGTACCGATGTGCGCCAACTGGATATCGAAATCATGCCAGGGGCGCTTGAAGTTTTAGCCTAATCTATGCCTGATCTTGCCCACAGCCTGCAACACCACGACCTCGGACATCTACGCATCATCGCCGAGCGTTGGGGCGTGGAACTCGCCGCTCCTGATATCGATTCGGCCATCCCCGAAATTACTGCCAAACTATTAAATCGCGAGTTGGTTGGGGAAATGATCGCCGCCCTGCCCGACGAAGCGTGCGAGGTATTGCGGCATATCGTCACCGCGGGCTGGCGGCTGCCCTGGGTGCAGTTTACCCGCCAGAGCGGGGAGGTACGCGAGATGGGCAGCGGCCGCCGCGACCGTCTGCGCCCCGACCAGAATCCTATCTCAGCCGCCGAAATACTCTGGTACCGCGCCCTGGTGGCGCGTGCGTTCTTTGAGACCGCACGCGGCGGCGAAGAATTTGCGTATATTCCCGATGATTTGCTGCCCTTGATCCCTGCAGTTCCATTCGGTAGTATTTCACCGCCCGGGCGCGCGGCCACACCCGCGGAACGCGCCTACCCCATCCAGGCCAGCAACCCCATCCTCGACCAGGTTTGTACTTTGCTCGCGGCACAACGCTTGGGGCGAACAGACAGCGGCCTGCCTGCCGAAATCGAAACCTTTCTCAAATCACTGCTCACCAGTGCCGATATACTAACCCCCAATGGGCAACCCGACTTGGAGCGCGCTCGCATGCATCTCGAAGCTGACCGCGGCGACGCTTTGGCACAACTCGCCCAAAGCTGGTTGCACAGCCTCGCGCACAATGACCTGCGCCTGGTGCCCCAGTTGCGCGTCGAAGGCGACTGGCACAACGACCCGCTCGCCGCACGAAATTTCATCATTCAACGCTTGCAAAACCTGCCGCAGCAAACCTGGTGGAGTCTTTCGGCGTTTATCGCGGATATCAAACAACAAACTCCCGATTTTCAGCGCCCGGCGGGAGATTATGATTCGTGGTACTTACGGGATGCGCAATCCGGTGAATTTTTACGCGGCTTTGAGCATTGGGATGATGTGGATGGCGCCCTGCTAGGCTATTTGATCACCGGCCCGATGCATTGGTTAGGGTTGATGGAGATTGCCACCCTCCAGGAAGACGCGGAGGCCCTGAGCGGGAGCGCTTTCCGTCTTTCGGGCTGGTGGCCTGCTCTCCTGGCTGGCACTGCCCCCGAGGGATTTCCCCCCGAAACGGATTCGATTCACCTGCGCTCCAATGGCCGCGTGGGCGTTCCCCACAACGCACCGCGCGCCATCCGCTACCAGATTGCCCGTTTTTGTCGCTGGGAAGAGCCAACCTCCCACGAATTTCGCTACCAATTAACCCCCGCATCGCTGGAGCAAGCGCAAAGTCAGGGTTTACAAATTAATCATTTGCTGACGATACTGCAGAAACACGCTCAACCCGTGCCACCGAATATTATCCGCGCCCTGAAGCGCTGGGAGACACACGGCAATGAAATCAGGGTAGAGGCGGCTGTGCTGCTGCGCGTTGGCACACCAGAGATTTTGGGGAAATTACGCCAGTCGCGGGCGGCGCGTTTTTTGGGCGATCCGCTTGGTCCCACGGCAATCATCGTCAAGCTCGGCGCAGAAGAAAAAGTTCTAGGGGCGCTACTGGAAATGGGTTATTTTGGAGAACTGGAAGAAATTCGATAACTGCTTAACGAAGCATCGCCTCAAACCGACAAGATATTCACTGCAGAGAACGCAAAGTTCGCAGAGATGATGAGATGACGAAACCTACGCCCACCAACCTGATGGCAATTTTTCCTCACTGGCAGCGTCATGCCGCGTTTCAACACCTGAGGCATGATGCCCACACGGCTGAAGATGTGGCGCACTTTCAACAATTCGCCCGAAAGGCACATGACCACGAACTCTATCGTGCCAATCCGCGCTATTTGGCGCAAAAAATGGGCTGGACAGAAGGGCACACTTTAGATTTTCTGATTCTGGCTGTCGAGGAGGGGCTGCTGGATTTCGAGTGGGAGGTCTACTGCCCGGTGTGTGGCGCGCTGCTGCAACGTACGCACGAATTCCATCGTTTAGAATCCCACCAGCACTGTGAAATGTGTCATAACGATGCCGATATCCGCCTGGATGAAGAGATCACCCCGCGGGTGAGTGCGCAAAATATGCTGCGCAGGTTACACCCCTCGCGACGCGATCGGGCCGATTTTCGCGCCCAGGTTGATGAGTCCCTCGGCAGATTGCCTGCGCTCCATCTTGTCAACCGATCGCTGTTTCGCGAAAAACTGGGATCACAGGTGCTGCCTAACAATCATTCACTGGGGGTACAGCATCTGGTTGTCTTTTTCTCTGATTTGAAACAATCGACACAGTTGTACCAAACTCTGGGCGATGCAGCAGCGTATCGATTGGTGCGCCAGCATTTTGAGATTATCTTCGATGCCATTGAACGCCATGGCGGGGCTGCGGTGAAAACAATTGGGGATGGTGTGATGGGGACATTCTTCGATAACACCGCAGCCTTGCGGGGTGTCGTGGAAAGCGTGCGTGGTATTCAGCAACTCAATCAACAAGCCGCGCTGACCGAACCGCAACAGCTACACCTGAAAGTTGGCATGCATGCCGGACCGTGCATTGTAGTCACCCTCAACAATCGACTGGATTATTTCGGCAGCACCGTTAATATCGCCGCACGCTTGAGCGATCTTGCACAGGGCGATGATATTTGGCTGACAAAAGCCGTTTTGAATGATCCGGATACGCTCACGCTGGCAGAAGAATTTCCCTGTGATTGTGATCAGAAAATTCAATTACGCGACATCCACAGGACGATTGAAGTGTGCAGGTTGCAACTCTGACTCCACTGAAAAAACTACCGTGTAGGTGTTCCCGCCGGAATATATGGGGGGGGGTGGCTTCGCCACCACCCCCATATATTCCGGCGGACATCTCCGTCATCGGCTTTTTGCAGTAAAGTCAACTCTAGATTTTCTTCCAGATTTGATATAAACCCAAATTACCTTCCTGTCCATCCGAATAGAACCAATCCAGCACCTGGAAGCCGGTTTCGGCGGCCAGGGTGCGCAGCTCATCTTCGCTGAAATGATGCACGTAGCGCAGGCCATATCCGCCGCGGCGCCAATCGAGCAGATAGTCGCCGGGGTCCATATCCGCATCATCCATGCCGACCGTATCCCAGGGTTGGATGCGCGCTTTCAGGCGCGGGCTGTTGAGAAATTGCCAATTCGAGTGAATGAAGTGGCCGCCGGGGGATAGTAGGGTGTGAATTTTTCGGAGAAGATTTCGACGCACTTCATCATCGGGCAAATGGTGCAATGCGGCAAAAGCAAAAACGAAGTTGAAGGATGAAGATTGCAGGCTGACTGCCGACTCACCGGGGACGGTTGACGGGGGACGAATCAATGTTGACGGCCAATCGGTTGCGGTTAAGTCTGCCTGAGCGTAGGCAATGTTGGGAGA
Source organism: uncultured Anaerolineae bacterium (assembly GCA_937893815.1). Lineage (GTDB taxonomy): Bacteria > Chloroflexota > Anaerolineae > Anaerolineales > UBA11858 > NIOZ-UU35. The sequence continues at coordinate 5,263 of CALCSH010000221.1, forward strand.
TCCCTGCACTCCAGCGAGAGCCGCGTCCAGTAGCCCCGAACTGAAATCCAGTCCGAGATATTGACCCAGGTGCCCTCTGCGGGCTAGTTCACGCCCTAATTCACCGTTCCCACAACCCAAATCTAGAATAATAGCTTGCGCTGAGATCGTTTCCAGCACACGCAACACACCGGGCTGCAAGCGTCCGCGCGTCGCCGAAAATTGTTCAGCAAAGGTCTGGTAAAATTGCTGGTTGAGTTCAAGTAGTTGTTGAATGGTATCTAAGTTCATGATGGAAGATTCCCGAAGAAAGGGATATGCGTGACGGCGTAACCGTCACGCATACCCCTTTCTTCGGATTATACTGTATTGAGGCACAATAACAAACACCTGTGAGAAAAAACGAACAAGCCTGGTTGAATGCACGAGAAATTACTCCGCACAAGCGAGAATTGGCGCAGCGCACGCTGGAAGATATTCGCAGCGGTAGTAAAGTCTTCGACGCGCTGCGGCGCAATCCGCTGCCAAATGGAGATGGATTTTTGAATAAATCCGTTCTGGTAGCAGTATACCGCGATCTTGTGGCGCAAGGTGAATGGGAAAAAGATCCCGCCTTGTTGGCAAAAATTCGCCTAAAACCGATGCGTACGCTTTCGGGCGTAACTACGGTGACGGTGCTCACCAAGCCTTACCCCTGTCCCGGCAAGTGCATTTTCTGCCCCACCGATGTGCGCATGCCCAAGAGCTACCTGCCCGATGAACCGGGGGCCATGCGCGCCCTGTTTCATGAGTTTGACCCTTTCGATCAGGTAGCCGCGCGCATTGAGGCGCTACACGCCGTAGGACACCCCACCGACAAGATTGAGCTGTTGATACTGGGCGGCACTTGGAGCTCCTATCGCAAAGATTATCAGGAATGGTTTATTAAACGTTGTTTCGATGCCATTAACGAGCGCCCCTTTGATTCCCTGAGCGAGGCACAAGCCTTCAACGAAACCGCCGAACACCGCAACGTGGGTCTGGCGGTAGAAACCCGTCCCGACCACGTCACCCCCAAAGAGTTGGCCTGGCTGCGCAAATTAGGCGTTACCAAAGTTCAGATCGGCGTGCAGAGCATGGATGACCGCATCCTGGAACTGAATCGCCGCGGGCATACGGTTGCAGAAGCGCGGGCGGCTTTTGCACTGCTGCGGGCGGCGGGTTTCAAGATTGTAGCCCACTGGATGCCAAATTTACTCGGCGCAACGCCTGCATCGGACTGCGAAGATTTCGCACACCTATGGCGAGGACTGGCTCCCGATGAACTAAAGATTTACCCTACGCAACTGCTCGCCAACGCCGAACTATACGAATACTGGCAGCGCGGCGAGTACACGCCCTACACGACCGAAGAACTTATCGAGCTGATTGCCAATATCAAAACAACCATTCCGCGCTACTGCCGCGTAACCGCATCATCCGCGATATTCCTTCCACAAACGTTGTAGAAGGAAACCGCCGCACCAGCCTGAGGATGGATGTACATCAGGAATTAAAACACCGCGGTGAACGCTGTCAATGCGTGCGCTGCCGCGAGGTACGCGGGCAGGATGTTCAACGCGCGGCTCTACGGATGGATGATCTGGTCTATACGGCGGATTTCGCCGAGGAGCATTTTCTCTCCTATATAACCCCGGACGATAAGCTGGCCGGTTTCCTGCGGCTTTCCTTGCCGCAACCCAACGCGCCTGCCACCGACCTGAGCGATCTGGAAAACGCCGCCATCATCCGCGAAGTGCATGTCTATGGACAATCGCTGCGAATGGGGCAAGATCACGATGGTGCTGCTCAACACAGCGGCCTGGGTACGGAACTACTCGATGAAGCTGCGAAAATTGCTCACGAGCATGGTTTCCAGCAACTGGCGGTTATTGCTGCCATTGGAACACGTCAGTATTACTTGAAACGCGGCTTCCAGCGGGGAGAACTCTATTTAATCCAGTATTTTCGCTAACCATCCATGAACAAAGAATTATCTCTTCTTATCCTCGAAAATTCAGAATTTGATGCTGAATTGCTAATCTATGCCATCGAAATGGGTAGCTATATCGTGGACTGGCAGCGCATCGAAACAAAGACAGCTTTTGAACAAGCGCTCAAGGAGCGTCAGTGGGATCTCATTATTGTAAATTACATGATCCCCGAATATTCGGGCATTACAGCTCTCAAATTAATCAACCAAAAATACCCGGACACGCCCGCACTGATGATCTCCGACTCGATGGGCGAAGATCACGCCGTAGAAGCCATGCGTTCCGGAGCGAACGATTACTTTGTCAAAGGGAATTACTCACGGCTGGTACCAGCCATCACGCGCGAATTGCGCGAAGCCAGGAGCAGACGTGCTAAAAAAGATGTCGATGCCGCCTTGCACGAAAGTGAAGAACAATATCGTACGCTGATTGAAAAAACCCCAATTGCTACAGCGGTATATCGAGAAGAGGGCATTTTATATATCAACCCGGCTTGCCAGAAATTACTGGGTGCTGAAAAACTCGAAGATGTTATTCAGCTCTCTCCACTCGATTTTGTACATCAAGATGATAAATCGATGGTTCGAGCGCGCGCCATGCAAGCCTGGCACGAATTCCTACCCCCGCAAGAGCAACGCATCGTGCGCCTGGATGGCGAAATCATCGAGGTGGAGGTCGTCTCCGGGCCGATACTGTATCAGGGGAAAAAGGCGGTCATTGTCACTTTGCTCGACATCAGTGAGCGTAACCGATCGCGCGAAATTATTCGGCGCCGGGCCATGCAATTGCGTGTGGCCGCCGAAGTCGCGCGTGATGCTACCGCTGCCCGCGAGGTGGAAGAACTGCTCAATCGATCTGCCCTACTCATTCAAGAACGATTTAACTTTTATCATGCAGGCATTTTCTTGATTGATGCACAAAGAAAATACGCCTATTTAGCCGCATCACCGGGCGAGGCGGGCCGTAAATTACTCGAACAAGGGCATCAATTGGCCGTGGGGAAAGTGGGAATCGTCGGGCATGTTGCCGGTACTGGCAAATCGCGGATTGCATTGGATGTTGGTGAAGATGCCATCCACTTCAAGCAACCCTTGCTCCCGGATACCCGCTCAGAGATGGCGCTGCCCCTAAAAGTCGATGGCCGTGTGATCGGGGTTCTGGATGTGCAAAGCCAGCAGGAAGCAGCCTTCGATGATGAAGATGTTCAAATGCTGCAAATTATGGCCGACCAGTTAGCCGTTGCCATCGATAAGGCCAATCTATTCAGCGAAGCCCAGCGCAGAGCGCACGAATTATCAGTGCTTTACGACACAGCACTGGCAACTTCGAGTGAACTTGATGAAAATATTCTGTTTCAACGGCTCTACGAGCAGGTAGATAAATTCCTCAAGCCCGATTCTTTTTTGATTGCCATTTATGATGATTTAAACCAGGAATTTGAGATCCGTTTCGCAATGGAAATCGGATCGGAAATGAAAGCTTTTCTCAATCGGCGCTTTCCAATCGATAACGGCGGCCTGACCGGATGGGTTATCCGCAATCGCAAATCGCTATACATGAACGATATTACCCAAGGCGATTTACCGGATACACCGATCCCAGCGTATCAAGATTGGCAAAATACACATAGTTGGCTGGGCATTCCGTTGATTGTGAAAGATCGAATTCTTGGTGTACTATCGATTCAATCGTTTTTGTCCAACGCGTTCAGCGAGGAACAAAAAAAGTTCCTTGAAACGCTGACCAACCAGGCAGCAATTGCACTCGATAATGCTAATTTATTCGAAACAATCGACAAACGTGCTGCAGAACTGGAAACGGAACGGCGACACCTTTCGCTGCTCTATGAGGTTGGGAAAGTGCTCACGAGCAGTCTGGACCCTGATGAAATTCTTGAGCAAGCGGCCATCCTCACCTGCACGGCCATCGATGGCATGAACAGCATTGCCTTCTATTTTGATCAGAGCACGCAATCTCTTTTTCCAACTGCGATATATGACCACGAAAAGAAAACCTTGCTCAAAGAAATCTCCAACTTACCTATCGGTGAGGGGTTGGCGGGGTGGGTCGCGCGCGAACAACGGTCGGCGATTGTTCCGGATGTTCGCAAAGATCAACGTTGGCGCTCCGTCTTCGAGAGCAGTGCCAATGTGCGAGCAGCTATATCCGCGCCCATATTCGATGGCAAGAAAGTGCTGGGAACATTGTCGGTCCACCATCGCCAGGTCAACGCGTTTAGCGAAGATCATCGCAATTTACTGGATGCGATTTGCCAGCAAGTTACGCTGGCGCTCAGCAATGCGCGACGTTATCAGGAAATCAACCGCCTGGTTGACCGCCTGGGCGCGCAGCAATACCGCCTGGAGAGCATCATCAAAGAATTACCGATTGGGGTCGTCCTTCTGGATGAGAGAAAACACATATTAAGTGCAAACACATTGGGGCAAGAGTATCTCGAACTACTGGCGCCAGATCAAACGGAAACCGAAATCTACTCGATCGGATCTTACCCGATCACACAACTTCTCAGTTTTCAGGATGATTTATTGCCGTTTGAAATCGCGACAGAAGAATCGCCCGCGAGACGCTTTGAAGTTCAGGCCCGCATAGTCATTGGCGGCACGACCCAAGAATTTTTACTCACTATACGCGATGTTACCCGTGAGCGAGAAATTCAGGAGCGCATTCACATGCAAGAACGCTTGGCCACGGTCGGCCAACTTGCGGCAGGAATTGCGCACGATTTCAACAATATTATGGCAGCCATTGTGATCTATGCCGACCTGCTGCGCACGGATATAACGCTCTCTTCCAACAGCCGCGAACACCTGGGAATCATCCAACAGCAGGTACAACGCGCATCCAGCCTGATTCGCCAGATTCTTGATTTCAGCCGCCGCTCGGTGATTGATCCCACCGAAATGGAATTACTGCCATTTCTCAAGGAAATCGAAAAACTACTCATCCGCATGCTGCCCGAAACAATTCAGACTACGTTGGTCTACGAGCCGGGCGCCTACAGGATTTTTGCGGACCCCACGCGGTTTCAGCAGGTTGTGATGAATTTAGCCGTCAACGCGCGCGATGCGATGCCCAATGGCGGCACCCTGCGCTTTGAACTGGATCACTTTCAACAAAATCCAGATGAACAGAATCTCAATAGTTTCCCCCCGCCCGGGAATTGGATTCGCCTGTCCACCCAGGATAGCGGCATGGGGATCCATCCAACCGATTTGCCACATATTTTTGAACCGTTCTTCACCACGAAAGATGTTGGTAAGGGCACGGGGCTAGGTCTGGCCCAGGTATATGGTATTGTGAAGCAACATGGCGGGTATATCGATGTTTCCAGTCAGATCAACCACGGGACAACTTTTTATATATTTTTACCCCAACTGGTTGAAGATATCGAAGTCGCTGCGGATGATGTTATCCCCCACATATTTGATGGCGCCGGAAAAGCTGTTTTATTAGTTGAAGATGACGCCGCTACTCGCTCGGCGGTACAGGCCATGCTGGAAGCCTGTAAATTCGATGTGCTCACCGCGATCAATGGTCTGGATGCCGTCAAAAAACTGGAAGAGACTCGTCAATCGATCGATCTCATCATCAGTGATGTGGTGATGCCGGGTATGGGTGGGGTGGGATTATTTGAATTCGTTGGCGATCATTACCCGGATATGAAAATGCTATTCATCACAGGCCATCCTCTTGAAGGCAAAGCACACGATTTGCTCTCTCGATCTGATGTCGCCTGGCTTCAAAAGCCCTTCTCCATGCAAGATTTTCAAAACGTTCTGAGTGATATGCTCACGGTTTGAAAAGAAGGTGTGCGGAGGTCCGCACACCTTCTTCATGCAAAATCCCGTTGGATTTCTCAGCTAAAAAGACAGCAACGCCCCCAATATACTACCCACCACTTGTAGAGCAAATAATCCCCCCAAGATATAGAGAATGATTCGCCCTGTGGAAAGTTCACGCGGCATGGGAATTTCTTCACCTTCAGCTAAATGGCGAAGAACTCTCACCGTTTGCTGAACTACGCGGGATGAATCTTGCCCGCTTCCCATTACAAAATGCCATTTTGGGGCAGGCGTTGGCAAGACAACTCGCTGGCCTTGAAAATCATTCAGCCACAAACGCAGAGCCTCGGAAGGAGAGGCACCGAGATGTCCGGGCAAAACAACAGCACCTGCAGATGAGAATGTTTCATCAGGCGCGCCCTGTTCCGGAAGAAATACGGCAACCGGTAGTGCAGGCATATTGCGTTGCAAAGCCTGTTGAATGGATTCTGAAAATGCACCGCTTTCATCCGCGATCATCAAAACCGGGAAGTGGGCATGACGCTCTGCAAGGCTGCGCTCCGCCAAACGCGCATCCCGGCGCAGTAACATCCAGTGGTACGCCAACAAACCTGTAAAGAGGAGCAATAGTTCAATCAGGCCTAGCGCTGTATGTGCTAATCCATCCGTTGGCTCACCGAGTAGCGCCTTCAAAAGCTCATATACCAGCCCGCCACCAGCAGCCATGATACCAATTACGCCTGCAAATAGCGCCAAATAAAGGTAGATTTTGCGCACAATCGAGCGCCGGGCGTGATCTCCGGCTTCGTTATCCTGGGTGGATTCGAGTGACACTTGACGCCAATTCAACAACCATAGCGGCACACCCACTAGTAACGTGGCAAGCGCCGCTGCAATACGTTCACGTGAAAGTTCACCGATAACAAAGCTCTCAAAAACGCTATCGATGATGAAAGCCAGCAGCATGTGCAGGCCGATAACTGTAGCCCCCAACCCGAAGAAGGACAGAATATAGGCATAGGTGCGGCGCAGACTCGCCCGGCGAGGGGATTCGGGAAGGATGGCAATATCCGCCTTGAGGGAGCGACCGTAATACAGCCACACGCTTCCCCAGGCAATCAGATTCGCCAACGGGATGCTGCTTGCATCCATAAAGGCGGCTCCCGTGTAGGATTCGCCCAACAGTGCCCGTATCAGTGTGTTGAGCACCATCCCCAACGGGATGATCACGCCGCCCACGCCGATCAGACTCAACGCATAGAGAATGCCCATACGCAAGTATGAATATTGCTCTTCAGGCTGCATCAACGATTTCCGTATCACTTGCCAGCTCAATGCCCAAAGCGGAATCCCCATTAAGAGGAGCGTGATTCCATTTATCAGACGCTCGTGCAAATTGCTGCCAAGTACCTCGCTTACGATAAAAATAAACAACCCAATTTGGATTATGCCGCCGATGACGAGCGCCAGACTGTACAAACCCCAAAGATAGCGATAAAGGCGACGCGTTTCGGGAAAGGCGTTCTCGGAAGGTTTATTCTGCCAGTTTTGGCGGGTGATATTAAAAATATAGGCGGCAACCAGGGCATTGACGAGCATGGCAATTAAATTATCGACCCAATTTTGTGTGCCTCCAAAAATCGCTCGATTGACTGGAATTTGAACCATGCTCAGACCGATGCGATTGAGCAACGCCAGGCCATTTTGTACCACTGGAATAAGGGTGCCCAACAGAGCGCCATACAAGAACCAGGCCCGAATGCGACTGGAATATTCTAAGTCGTCGGCAGCCGCACCGCGTTGAGCAGGAATCCAGTGCGACAGAAAAACCGGAATCCCAACAAAGATGAGTGACAACGCTCCGGCCAGTTGACTTGCCGAACTTCCGATGATTTCCCCGGAAAAAGTAGTCCGCACCAACTGAATCAGCCCCCAGATCATCACTTCCAGGCTGATGAATGCGACAAGATAGCGGTATAAACGACGGATGGTTTGCATAATTTTTCTCCAGATTTACGATTGAGTATCCTGATACCAATCCCAGCCCCAATACGGGGAGGGTATGGAAGTAATTTTCCATTCGCCATCTTGCAGGCTCAACCAGGCATCGTTGTTCTCATTCCAGGCGCTATCAAACGGAGCTGTTCCTCCGTGGATAATCGTCAGGCGTACAATGGCTTCGCCATCATGAATATCCACCGCGCCAATTTGCAAGCCAGCACTATTCATTTCCCATCCAGAAGAAATAAAATTCTGGCGGAATTCTGTAAACGTTGGCTTGTAGTCTGCATCCTGTAAGTAGGTATAGGCGCGCTCATAGTCTTGCTTGTTAAGCGCCAAGACATAGTTACGCACAACTCCTTCGGGTGTATCTTCCGGGCCATATTTCTGCTCCCCACCACGCATAAAGAAAAGTCCCAACGAGACGATAACAAGTAAAACAATTACCCCTAAAATGCCGAATAGCACGCGGTCTTGTTTCATTTTGGACTCCTTAAACGAAAACTCCAAAAAGGAGTATAAACACTTACGCCCCTTTTGGGTGATTTCTTAGGCGTTGGTGCTACGGGTATATCCCGGTTGGCACCAAATCACTAAAAATGGGCCGATAATCGGTAAAACTAAAGCTACTAGCCCCCAAAAAGTATAGGCGAAAAGCGATAACTGCCGCCGACGCAGGTAAAACGCCGCCAGTATGGCCATGCTGCAAATACCGATCAACAATAGCCAGTACATGGTGGTTTGAGAAAGCAACATGAGTAAATTGTAGCCGCTTTTCAGAACCGTTGCAACTGGCATTAAATAAAAATAGAGCATGATCTAAAACCCATGCTCTATTTTTCAATTTGATAATGCGAATTCTTTTACAGCCAGCCGCGCAATTCCATTGCTTTTA
>CALCSH010000222.1 GCA_937893815.1 uncultured Anaerolineae bacterium
CCATATATTCCGGCGGACATCTCCGTCATCGGCTTTTTGCAGTAGAGTCTTTATTCCACTCCACTTGGATGCGCGTTCCCTTTCCCGGCGTGGATTCCAGTGACCATTTGCCCCCAATGAGTTCAACGCGCTCGCGCATTCCCACCAGACCAAAATGATTCTGCGCTGGCAAGCTGTTGAGGGTGGATGGTTTTTCAAAACCGCAGCCATCATCTTGAATGGCAAGTTCAATCGACTGTTCATCCCCGCGGAGTTCGATCTGTACATTTTTGGCGCGGGCGTGTTTGCCAATATTCCCCAAGGTCTCTTGCGCCACACGGAACAGGTTTACGGCGACTTCATCGGGCAACCCGCTCAACGTGACATCTTCGGGAAGATCACACTGAACCTCAATACTGTTTTGATGGCCCCATTCTTCGGCATGGGTTCGCAAAGCCGCGCCCAGCCCCAGTGCATCGAGCATGGGCGGGCGCAGATCAGCGCAAACCTGGCGCAGTTCGGCCAGCAGGGTGCGTACCTCGGTGCGCATTTCGGAAATTGAAGCCCTCACCCCCGGCCCCTCTCCCGCGGGGAGAGGGGAATCCGTTGTGAGTAATAGGCCCAATTGAATATTCAGGCCCACCAATGTCTGGATGGGGCTGTCGTGCAGGTCGCGCGCCAGGCGCGTGCGCTCATCTTCGCGCGAGCGTAACAATTGGTGCTGGGCTTGTGTCAACGCCTTACGACTGGCATGGATTTCGTCGAGTTGAGCCCGCAGCGTTTCGATCAAAATGACATTATTGATGGCAATCTCGGCTTGCCTGGCCAGGGTGTTAAGAATGCGCTGGTCAGACTCGGAAAGGTCGCTGCCGTCTTTGTGCGTGCCAACCGTCCATTGGGCAGGCACTTCGCTTTGGAACTTGAAACGGAATCGCTCTTGCAGCGGTGGGGTTTGGGGAAACGTGGCATTGGGTTCGCCAATCCACAGGCTGGCGCTGCGGAGTTGCATCAATTGGGGGAGCTGGCGCGTGAGAATCTGAATCACTTGCCTCCGCTCAGTGCTGCCTGCTAATGCATCGCTGATGGCTTCGATCACCCCCGGGTAGTCATACCAGCCCCCGTAGAAGATTCGATCCACCACGCGCTGGACACGCGTCCGCGCCGCGTTGAAGGACCAGCCCACAAAAAGCGTTAATCCAGAAACTACCAGTATTTGCAGGCCGACATTTTCCGGCAGCAGCCGGTAGAGCAGCAAAAATGGCCCCAAATAAAAGGCGAAAATTCCTATGGAGAGAATGGCATAGACGAGGGTGCGGTTAAGCAAGCGGTCAACGCCGAGCAGGTCGCGGCGCGAGATGGCGTAGGCGTAACTGAGCGGGTTGAAGATAAGCAACAGCGCAAGCGCCCAGGTGGGCACGCGCAGCGGAAAACCAGCCAGGGTGGGCAACATATCGAAAAAAATGATAAAAGAGGTCGGCAGCGCCGTGCCCAGCACCACCAGGCGCAAGCGTTGGCGGTCGTCGGCGCTGGAGCGGCGGTAGTACATAAAAATGAGAATCCCCACCGCCGCCATAATCACGCTGACGGTATAAAGGATGCCTGCCTGCCACCAGGGGGCAGCCTGCACCCACCAGGCCAGCGTTGCCGCCCCTGCCAGGGTGTAGGCGCTTGCCAGGATGCGCCGCCGCCACAGATTTTGTCCCAGCCGCTGTGGAAAGCTGATGTGCAGATGCAGCAGCAACGGCCCGGCGAAGTGCAGCCCGGTAATGCTGACCGAGAGCGCTAAAAAGGGCGCGCTGTGGGGGTCGGGGTAGGCCAACGGAATCAGCAGCGCCAAACCAATGCACTGTGAGAGCAAAAATAACAGGCGCGCTTCCACTCGCTGAAACAGGCGCAAGAGCAGCGTCAGGCCGATGAGCCAGTAGGCCAGCGTTAGCAGCAGCGCCGGGATGATATTCGCCAGACCAATCTCCGGCGCGTCCGCTTTCCAGTAGGTGTAACCCTGAAAAACCAAGAAAGCCGGGATCACCAGCGCCAGTAGTGCGAAAAAGGTTTGTTGAATTTTCTTTGTCATTGTGGATAAAAGACCTCACAGGTTTTACAAACCTGTGAGGTCTCTGTCTCTTACGGCTTGGCCCAGCCCTGGCGGATGGCGTAGAGCATGGCCTCGGTGCGCGATTCCACGCCCAGCTTGCTGTAAATATTGCTGATATGATTTTGCACGGTGCGTTTGGTGATGACCAGTTTTTGGGCGATGGCGGAATTATCCAGCCCATCGGCCAGGAGTTGCAGGATTTCCATCTCGCGGGGCGTGAGGGGTGATTCTGCCGGTGATGCTTTGTCTGCCCCCGCGGCAAATTCTTGCCCGCGCTGCACCGCCCGCCGAATGACTTTACTGGCAACCGTGGGGCTGAGCCAACTCTCCCCGCGTGCCGCGGCCTTCACCGCGTGTGCCAATGTTTCCAATGCCTCATCTTTTAGCACGTAGCCGGTAGCGCCGCTCTCCAGCAGACTAAAAACCATTTGAGCATCGTCATGTGCGGTGAGAATTAGAATCGCTGTCGATGGGTTGCCCTGCGCAATTAGCCGCCGCGTGACCTCCAAGCCATTGATGTCGGGCAGATTCACATCCAGCACCAATACATCGGGGCAATAGTGGCGCACCAGGGCCAGAGCATCTTCGCCTGTGCTACCCTCGGCAATCACGGTGATCTCGGATGCGGTATTCAACACCGCTTTCATGCCCGCCCGCACAATTGGGTGATCGTCAACAATAATGACATTAAGCATAGTTCCATGATAGCGCAATATTGGAAAATCGCAAAAAGTTTAAGGGTCTCTGAGATTTCGCAAGGTAAAGCCCAGATTTGGGGGTGTGGCGGGTGTGAAACACCCGCCACACCCCCAAATCTGGGAACCTCCACGCAAAGTCTCAAAGAGCCATCGCATTCGAGTGTGTCAGCTTTTGGTTTGACAGTATAATTATGGCTAATGTTTAACTACTACAAAAATTTTTCCTTTGGCCTCCTTATCGTGCTACTGCTCTTGCTGGTTGGGTGCCAATCTCCCCCGCAGGAAAGTCTGCTTTCCAAAGAGACCCCAACTGTCGATGCAGTGGCGCCCACCGATGCACTGGAGCCAACCGTCACCGCCGTGGCGCTGGCGGCAGAAGTCAATGGTGAGCCCATCCTGCTCGAAGAATTTGAGGCCGAGGCCACCCGCTATCAGGCCGCACTTGGCACAGAACTGGCAACAGAAGATCAACAAATCGTTCTGGATACCATGATTGATGAAATGATCTTTGCACAGGCGGCAACCCGGGCCGGGTTCACATTAAATGATGTCGATTTGCAAGCGCATATTGATCAACTGGGGCTTACCCCCGAAGAGCTTGCCCAATGGATACAAGCCAATGGGTACACGGAAGATAGCTTCCACGCGGCGTTGGGACGCTCGATAACCGCTGCCTGGATGCGTGATCAGCTTGCCGCTGGCGTTCCACGCACCGTCGAACAAATACACGCCCGTCAGATTTTGCTATATAATTCGGATGAAGCTGAAACGATTTTAGGGCAGCTCGATGCCGGAGCCGATTTCGCCACCCTGGCAGAACAATATGATCCGGTGATCAAGGGCGACTTGGGCTGGTTTCCACGGGGGTATCTGACCGTCCCCGAACTGGGTGCTGTGATCTTCGAGTTGGAACCGGGATCCTATAGCCCTGTGATCGAAACCGCATTGGGGTATCATATTGTGCAAGTCATCGAGTACGATGGTGCCCACGCCCTCACGTTGAGCGCATATCAGGTCGTACAGCATCAAGCGTTGGAGCAATGGCTACGTCAGCAGCGGGATCAGAGTGAAATAATGCTATACTTGCCATAACCCTTGAAAGCATGGGAGTCTAATCATGACAAAAGATGTATTCGATTTCATTGATGAAGAAGAAAAATCATCCGTCAACCCAGATTTAGTTTGGAATATCCTGGCGGTGGTTGTTTTGGTTGTGGCTCTGTGCATTGGAGTCATCTTTTTAACGGTATTTGTGAACCCCAATGCAGGGATCAACCCTTTCCCGCCATCCACGCTCCCGGCTACAATCGCCCTCGACACACTCACCCCCACCCCGAAACAATTATTGCCGCCCACCTGGACGGCCACACCCCCACCAGCAACCGAAACTCCCTTACCTACAGCCACTCTGGTGCCGCCCACAGAAGAACCTGCTCCAGTGGATGAAGGAGAAAATGCAGCGGCACCGACCAGCGACCCCGGAGCCGCCGCGCCTCCCGTTGCAGCAGGCGCCATGCCGTATGTGCTGCATGAGCGCAACCCGCAGTATATCCCGAACCTGTATCATGCGGAATTGGGATGCAATTGGATGGGCGTTGGTGGGCAAATTCTCAGCCTGAACGGAGCGCCTGTCACCGGCATTGTTGTGCGTCTGGGCGGCCAACTCGGTGATCAGCCCATTGATTTGGTAACCGTTTCGGGAATTGCCACCAAATATGGCCCCGCAGGTTATGAATTTGATCTCACGGTAGTTGTTGCTGGCCCCACGGCTTCATCGGGAACTTTATGGATACAATTACTCGATCAGGCGGGACAACCGTTATCGGAGCAAATCTATTTCGATACCTTTGAAGAGTGTGATAAAAGCACAATTATTATCTACTTCAAACAAGTGCAGTAGAAACAAATCTACAAAAAAATAGAGCGTGGGCATTTGGCTCACGCTCTATTTTTTAAGGAAATAATGGTCGCCGGTGTGTGCGAATCAACGCTATGGCTTTATCAATCAACAAGCGGTTGCTCTCAGTTTGATGCCAGCGGCTGGCACCGGACGAATGGGGCAGCGGCACAACCCAGCGGCCATTGACTTCTTTTTGGGTGCCAATAATATCGGTCAATTTTTTGTTTTTTGGGAAAAATAAGTCAATCGCCAATCGTCCAATAGGGATCATCAGGACAGGATTTACAAGTTCAATTTCACGCTCCAGAAAAGGGCGGCAAAATTCTTGTTCGGTGCGGCTAGGCACACGGTCGCCGCTGCCGCCTTTGGCGCGACCGGGGTAACATTTCGTAACCGAGGTCATATACTGTGTGGTGCGAAACCAATCCTCCTCAATACCAGCATCCGCCAGCCATTTGAAGAGGCGCTGGCCACTGCCCGCATTGAAGGGACGCCCGGCTTCAACTTCAGTAATGCCAGGGGCCTGGCCAATGGTCATCATGCGCGCACTCACCACGCCCCACAAAACCGGTGGCGGTGTAATTTCAAATCCTTCATCCAGGCAGTGGCGGCAGGCGCGTATTTCTGTATGTAGTTCGGGCAATATTAGTTTTGTCATTATTGGTATTCAGTCACAAAGCTAAAATTCAACGCAAAGCAGCAGAAATGTAAAGATAATCAAGCACTTGACGCTTTGGGTATTGCTTCTTCGCGTCCGTACGTGATGGTTTGAACGTATTATGCAAATATCCTCTACACGGCATTCCACTTCCGCTGCAGCAGCAGGGCATCATCTTCGAGAATGGGGCTTTCACAGACAATCCGCCCGCCGCAGTTGAACTCTTTTAGCGCCTGGAAAATGGCGTCCAAATTCAGGTCGGATTCTTCGATGGGCAGGTGTTCTTTCTCGCCTTTGGGTGTGTATTCAATTCCCGACATGTGAATATGCAGCCGCTGAAGGGATGCTGCGCCCAGCGCTTGCACATACATCTGCAAGGCGTTGGCCCATTCATCGTAGGTATTCATGCTGCCATCGCCAGGGCGGGCATGCAGGTGTGGAAAATCCAGACATGGCTCCACGCCCTCGATGGCCTGACTCATTTTGAGGGTATCTTCCAGGGAGCCAAGCATGGCCGATTTGCCCATCGTTTCAGGGCGCAGCGTGACACTATTCTCAGCGGCGCGCAATTCACTCACGCAGGCACTCAGCCGCTCGATAGTGATGGGCAACACATCTTCGGCGGGCTTGCCAAAATAAGAACCAGGGTGAAAAATAATATCCGTGGCACCGGCAAGAAAGCCAAAATGAGCAGCATCCATCAGACGCTGGCGCGATTTGGGCCACTCTTCGGCATCGGCGTTCAGGTTAATATAATAGGGCGCGTGGATGCT
>CALCSH010000223.1 GCA_937893815.1 uncultured Anaerolineae bacterium
TCTGTTTTGATTGTCGAAGAACACCCCACAATGCATCAATCACTGTGTACGGCCATCGCGTCGGAATCAGATTTTCGTGTACTCAAAACATCATTGGGTTTTCAGGAAATCATCTGGCGTCTTCGGGTGATGCCGCCATCCGATGATGTGTTCGCCATAGCGGAAATGCCCGAAATTATTTTGCTAGCGCCTGGGAATCCGGGGGATGTAGACTTGCAGGCAATTCAAAAGTTGCGAAAAAATTTCCCGGAGATCGGTATTTTGGCGCTCACGCGTGATGATGTGGCGGGGCAGGCACGCGATGCGCTGCAGTATGGCGCACATAGGGTTTTGGCAAAGTTTACCTCGCGTGCTATTTTGTTGAATGCGCTACGAGCCTTGAAGGCAGATTGTTTGCCAAACAGTCTACTACAAGAAAATACCAATATTTAGTGAATGTGGAGAAATCAAATGTTTCATCATCAGAGAAAAAATAAAGAGCGTGGGCAGGGGCTGGTGGAGTATGCCCTGATCATCACCCTGGTAGGGATTGTTGGGGTGGTGATAATGGCTGTCCTTGGCCCCTCAATTGGCAATGTTTTTAGTAATGTTTTGGTTCATTTGAATGGTGGTGTTGTAGCTGCTGCTGCCGGATCGGGTGGCGGCGCGGCGGCTGAAAGCGCACCCCCTGAGCCTACTGCTCTACCCACAGCTACGTTACAACCCACTGAAGAGCCAGTTGCTTGCGAGCAATTGTTGCAAGCGTACAATCACGCACAGCTAGAGTACTCGACCTGCATAAGCATCCGGGGTTGGTATGCCTGGTATTACTGTCCTGGTTACGAGACTGCTAGAGATAATGCATATAATGCGTGGGCAAATGCTTGTGAATGAGGTAGATCTCTAACCAACGGCTCTTCCAACCGCTACAACCAAGCCGTGGGATGGGAAAACGTATAGTGAAGCCCCCTCATATAACGCTTGGTGCAATTGTCTTGGATTCCCTTATGGCATCAACCCTTCAGCGGGGGTCTGTGAAAAACTGTATTAGTTGTTGGTCAAACGATACACCGGCGCGATAATCAAATTCACTGGCAAGCTGGCTCTGAATGTGATTGAAAATAATGGATAGCGGCAAATGTTGCGGGCAGGCTTGTTCACACATGCCGCAGCCCGCGCATGAGATCAACCAGCGCATGGCTTCGCTTTCGATAAGATGACCTTTTTCGTCGCGTTGGGGGTAGTGAATATCGCACAGGGGGCAAACATTCATGCAGGTGTTGCAGTCACCGCAATGATTAAGTTGTTCAACCAGCGCACTAACATTTGCAGGCAGCAGACCCCCCAGCCCATTGGCGATACGCTCGCGAGTATTTTCGCTGCGCTGTACCAGCCGGGCCGTGACGCGTTCGTGCGTCTCGAGTAATTCAGCATCAAACTCGGTCTCCGCCAGTTCGGATAGATTTAACTTTTTAGCCAATTCTGCATCCGCGATGGTGATGAGAACTGCCTGTCGAACCGGCAGCCCCAGAATACCGATATTAATGTCGGCCAGAGTCGCTTCGGGTGAGATGCATACCTGACATGCGGCGCGGTAGCGGTAGCGCACAATCCCCCCCTGACGGCTGAATTGCAGCGCTTCTTGCGATAATTCGCTGGATGAGCTTTTACGCTCGGCACGCCAGCGATACTCATCGGCGGGCAGCGTGCCAAGACAATCTACGCAGATGGTGAGCAGGCCATCAAGCGTGAAACCTTCGTGCTTACTCATTTCAACCAGCGTGCGCATCTCACAGGGGCGCAACATGGCGGCGGCTTTGCCGGGTGTGGCTTCCCTGAGCAGGGCGGGTACCATTTTGGCGGCGTTAAGCGGCATCAACGGGGTGAAGGGGTTGATGTCACTAATCTCTGCGGGATGCTGCAGGATGTGCGGGCCGGTGTGTTCGCTATGCCCGTTGAGCGGCGCGATCATTTTTTCGATGCCCAGAGTTTGCCAGATAGCGTCGGTAAAGTGGCGCACTGCCCCGAGGGGGTTGCCGTGGGTGTTGAGCATCCATTGGGTGGTCATGTCTTCCTCGCAGTAATTGATCAATCGACGGTAGAAAGTGGGAAGTGGAAAGTAGTACACAGTCACTCCCACTTTCTACACTCTACTATCCACCAATCTGTTTTTCCAAAATCTCGGCAATATCCATCACCTTGACCTGTTCGCCAACGCCTTTGGCACCGATGGCATCCTCGAACATAATCAGGCAATAGGGGCAGGCTGTGGCGACGGTTTCGGCTTTGGCGTCGAGGGCGTCTTGCAAACGACGGTGATTGATGCGTTTGTCGGCATCGGTTTCCATCCACATGCCGCCGCCGCCCGCCCCACAGCAGAAGCTATTTTCGCCGTGCCGGGCCAGTTCCACGCGCTCCACTTTGGCCTGGTCAAGCAATTCGCGCGGCGCTTCGTAAATTTCATTGTAACGCCCCAGGTAGCAGGAGTCGTGATAGGCTAATTTGCCTTTGAGACCGTTTCCATTGGGTGAGATTTCGCCCAGGTTCGACGAGACTTCTTCGAGCAATTCTGAGTAGTGCAGCACTTCAAAATTGCCCCCCATCTGGGGGTATTCGTTTTTCAGAGTGTTGAAACAGTGCGGGCATTGGGTAACGATGCGTTTAAAATAGACCGAATTGAAGGTTTCGATATTCTGTTCAGCAAAGACCTGGAAAAGATATTCGTGTCCCATGCGGCGGGCAGTTTCACCGCAGCAAGCTTCATCGTAACCGAGGACGCCGAAATCAACTCCGGCTTTGCCCAGCAGGCGCACTACCGATTGGGCAACTTTCTTGTTACGGTCGTCGTAGGCGGCGGCGCAGCCCATATAGAGCAGCACATCGACTTCATCGCCGGGAGCCAGCTCACGCACATCCAGGCCCTCGGCCCAGGCCATGCGATCCTGCGCGGGCATCCCCCAGGGATTGCCCTGGCGTTCCAGGTTGCGCAGCGTATCGCCAATCGATTTGGGCATTTCGCCAGTCGTCAGGATTTGGTAGCGCCGCAAATCGATTACGCGCTCCGGCGGGCGGATGAAAGCCGGGCAGCGCGTGAGACAGGCTCCACAGGTGGTGCAAGACCACAAGGCGTGCTCCTCAAAGAGATGTGCGGGGAGTTCCGTTGAAACGACGCCATTGCTGTTGGGTGTGCCCAGCGAATCGAGCATAGCACCACGCAATTGAATCAGCAGGGTTTTGGGCGAGTAGGCCATCCCGCTAAAGGTGGCCGGGCAAACTTCTTCGCAGCGCCCGCAGCGCAGGCAGGCATCAAATTCGAGCAGGTTTTGCGGCAGAAATTCGGTGACTTGTCCCACGCCAAGAATTTCGGCGGTTTCCAGGTCTTCGACTTTGGTGAGCGCGCCATAGACCCGCCGGGGCTGGAAGATCACATTGAGGGGGGCGTTGACGAGATGGCGCAGCTTGGTAAAGGGGATGCTGGCGACCAGGGCCAGTCCCAGGGCGATATGGGTCAGCACCAGCCAGGGGTGGAAGTTGAATGCCGCCTCCGGGGTGAGGCCTGCCCCTTGCAGGAGTCCTGCCAGCCAGTTCCCGGCGAAGGAGTATTTAGCCCAGGCGGGGGCGACTGATGTCAGGCGCATGGCCTCGGTGAAGAATCCGGCCAGGGGCAGCAGAGTCAGCAAGGTAAGGGCAAAGGTGTCGTCCCAGGCGGTGGGCAAAGCCTTTGGGCGCAGGATATAGCGCCGGAAAACCGCCATCCCCACCCCCACCAGGATGAACACCCCCGCCAAATCCATGATGAATTCATAAGCGAAGTAGATATTCCCGCGGGGAAAATTTTCCAACGCAAAAGGTGTGAAAAGTGCCATCTGCATCAGGTTGATAGCCGTGCCAATCACCTGGATGGTCACGCCCCAAAAGATCAAAAAGTGCATGATCCCGGCGTAAACTTTCTTCCAGATGCGTTTTTGAGCAATCGCATCGACAAAGAAATCTTTTAATGCAATTCGCCAGCTTGCGATTCGCAGCTTTTCGTTTGTGATTGCGCTCATGCCTCACCTCCCGCGCTGACGTAGATGTCGCCATCTTTGATTTCGGTTTGGAGAACTTTCAGGCCTGTGGGCGGCGGTCCGGCGATGACGCTGCCATCGCTGGGGTCAAAAAAGCCATCGTGGCATGGACAAACGATCTTGGCTTGTTCTTCGTCCCATTTGCAGATGCAAGCGAAATGCGTGCACACCGCAGAGTAAGCTCGCAATCCTTCGGGTGTGTGGATCACGAGCGCCGGGTAACGGCCAAAGGAAACGGTTTGTGCTTTGCCAATGGGCAGTTCGACTTCGGCGACCACCAACACCGGCTCGGAGGGGGTTTCCTCGAGGCTGGGCGGGTAGAAATATGCCACAACCGGGGCAAATACGGCTGCCAAACCAGTTGCGGCCAGCACTTTATTGACAATTTTCAAAAAATCGCGGCGAGTGATTTTGCTCATAGCTAGCTCACTTCTCCCCAGATCGTTAGGGCGATCAAGATGATCATCAGGACGGTGATGACAATAAAGCGTGTGCGCACGATTTTGGCAGATGTATCGGGTTTGTGATCGAGAAACGGCCAAACTAAAACGATTCCTGCCAGAATGATTGGTACCAGTGCCCCGGCAGTTTTCGGCAGATATTTGAGCAATTGGTACATCGCCAGGAAGTACCACTCTGGTTTGACGTGGGTGGGCGTATCCATTGGATTGGCGGGGGGCTGTAACCCCACCGGGTGGAATAGTCCAATAATGCCAATGATGATCAGACCGATGCCAAACCACATGGCGACTTTGGCTTCCAGAGTGATGTGATCGGGGTAGAAGGGGACAGATTTTTCGTCGGGGGAGATATTTTCAGTCATTGATTTCTCCTACAGCGGTTTCATGATGCCTTGTTTGCGCACCATCATAAAATGCAGCCCCATAAAGGTGACGGTGATAATGGGGACGATGAGCACATGCAGAGCGTAAAAGCGGCTCAGCGTCAGCGCGCTGATATTCCAGCCAACGCGCAGGAAAATCAACGCCAGATTACCGATGGCGGGCATCGCTCCGGCGATTTCTGTGGCAACGGTGGTGGCCCAAAAGGCCCGCTGATCCCAGGGAAGCAGATAGCCGGTCAGGCCGAAAGCCAGTGTCATAACGAGCAAGGTTACACCGCTGACCCAGTTGAGTTCGCGCGGCTTCTTGTAAGCGCCCATGATGAAAACGCGCAGCATGTGAGCGGTTGCCATCAGAATCATGCCGTTAGCGGACCAGTGATGAATCATGCGGATCGCCGCCCCAAAACGGACTTCGGTTTCGATGAACTGGATGCTGGCGTAGGCGGCATCGGGGGTGGGCTGGTAATAGAAGGCCAGCATAATCCCGGTGAGAGCCTGCACAGCGAAGAAGAAAGCCGTCAGACCGCCCAGGCAATACCACCAGCGGCGCTGCCAATCGGGCACGGGCTTGCTGAGCATTTTTTCGAGTGGCTTAGCGATTTCGTAGCGTTCATCAATCCATGCACCCGCGCGGGCCATGAGCGGCTTCCAGGGAGCGCGTGTTTGCCATAGGCTGGCGCTCTGTACTATGCCGAAAACTGCTGCTATGCCAGCGGCACCGAATACCAGCCAGCGAATGAGCGGTGTCCACAAGCCCTTTTCTTCACCGGCGATGTGGCAGTGCAGGCAAGGGTCTTGCTTGGCTTCAGGCGGCATAGTGCCGGAGTTGACTATGGCCTCCGTACCCGCCGCTGCGCGCGCCAATGCGAAATTTGGCTCGGTGCTGGCGGCAACCTGACCTCCGTGGGTTAACAGGAGCAAAAGCACCCCCACGGCGACTACGGTCACCAGGCCGAGTAAGATTTCACGCCGATAACGTAGGATCATATTTTTTACCTCAGTCTTGGAGTACGCCTCGAATTTTCGTGGTAAAGCTCAATTTACCGCAGAGTACGCAAAGCACGCGGAGAAAAGCAGAAAAAACCAGGAGTCTTGCGCGGTAGATTACTCTTATCTTGCTTTAATGTATCCGAAAAGCGCGTTCCGGGTCAATTAGGAATGGCTGATTTTTATGGGGTATTTGTCTTAATTTTGCGGGAAAAATGACGTAGT
>CALCSH010000224.1 GCA_937893815.1 uncultured Anaerolineae bacterium
AGATCTCGATGCAGGTAGGTGAACTGAAACTTTTCCCCGCCGCCCGCCGCGCCAGTGAAGATACGATCATCGCCGCGACGGGTGTCTCGTGCCAGTCACAAATCGAAAATGGCGCGCAGCGCACGGCCATTCACCCTATACATTTACTCGCCCGCTCCTTGCTTTGATGCGCCTTCCGATATCAGCGTAAATTACCTATCTGTATATTCCATAGGAGCAAACTTTGGAACACTCACTGGCACGCCCCACAATGGCGGAGCACATCATCAATTTCTTTGGCTTGAGCTTGAGTCTGATCTCGCTGGTTTTCATCATTCGTCTGATTGTAGATACCAGTTTTCGCATGGTATACCCCTTTATCCCGCAAATATCCGAGGGCCTCAATCTCAGTGTGGCCGCTTTCAGTTGGCTGCTGACCATTCGCTCCACATCCGGCTTGCTCGGTCCGGTCATCGGCAACCTTGCCGATCGTGTGGGACGCCGCAATGTAATGGCTACAGCGTTGCTGATTCAAGTTGTGGGGCTGGTAGGGATGGTATTGGCAAAAGGCTGGTGGAGTGCGCTACCGATGTTTCTGGTGGGGCTGGCGACCAATGCTTATTTACCCTCTCAACAAGCGTATATCAGCGATCAGGTGGCTTATGAGCGGCGCGGGCGGGCGTTGGCCTCCGTTGATATTGCCTTTGCCATCTCGGGGATCGCGGTAATGCCGCTGGTTGGCTGGATGATAACTACCTGGGGATGGCGGGTGCCCTTTGCCATGATGAGCATCCTAAGCCTGATTGCTGCGATATTAATTTGGTGGAAACTACCGGCGGCTGGAATCCGTACGCAATTACCTACGCGGTCGGTGTCAATGGGAACGCTCCTAAAAAAAACGAATGTAGTAGCATCGGTGATTGTTGCCATGCTGCTCTTTACCGGTGTGGGTATCTTTATGACCTTTTGGAGCATCTGGTTGAGTGCTGATTATGGCTTGGATGCATTGGGACTGGGACTGACCGCCAACCGGGTTGGGTTTGCCGAGCTAACCGGCGCGATTCTGGCGGGACTGTTTATCGATCGCGTCGGCAAGCGGCGTGGCAGTCTGATCAGCCTGGCGATCGGAGCGATATTCTTTGGATTGCTTCCGGAGTTGAGCATCAGTTTGGCGAGCAGCCGCACCATGTTGCTACTCACAGTGCTCTGGATCGAGATGAGTATTGTCTCGCTGTTTCCCCTCTACGGCGAGCAGGCACCCGAGTCACGCGCAACGATCTTCTCGCTGGTTGCACTCGGTAATGCGGTTGGCTTGGGTTTGGGGCCGCCTCTGACGACGGCATTATGGCAGTGGCGCGGCCTAAGCGCGGTGACAACCGTTGGGGCGATCAGTATGGTGCTGGCCTTTGTGGTGGTGTGGCTTTTCTTGCACGATCACGATGAAGCCCATGTTTCTATTTAGAGAGATAAGGTGCGAAACCCCAGGGATTTTGTTATCCCTGGGGTTTAATTCGGAGACTCTGGTTGAATGCGTGGGAAAGTGGTTACGCAGTCCGCAAAAAGATTGAATTTTGCGAGGGATCGCGAACCAGCCAGCCGTCGGGGTGCATTTCTTGGGGGATATGTGCTTCTTCGAGTTGGTGACGCGCATGTTCGAGGCTATCCCCATTCGAGAAGATCATCTCAAAGCTGAGCAGGCGGGCGTGTGCTGACGTTGGGGGTGGCGCGCCAACCCCGGCCCAGATATTCATCCCCAGGGTGTGGTGGTATCCACCGGCGTTGACAAAGCTGGCCGAAGGAATCTGCATGGAGAGGGGTGGTTGGTTGAATCCCAGCACATCCACATAAAAATGATTGGCAGCTTTTAGATCGGCCACATGCAAGTGAACATGGCCCATCACTGTTTCAGCAGGTAGCCCATCCCAGAGAGGGGTGTTGTCCTTTCGTTCACTCAAGATGCCCTGCGCATCGAGCGGCAGGGTGTCCATCTCGAGGATGCCCTGGGCGTTATACCATTGCGAGCGTGGACGATCGCGGTAAATTTCGATGCCGTGACCATCGGGGTCGGTCAGATACAGGGCTTCGCTAACCAGGTGATCCGCCGCGCCGACCATCGGGGTTTGCATCTCAATGATGTGATGCAGCGTTTGCGCCAATGCAAAACGAGAAGGCAACAGCAAGGCAAAATGATACAGGCCGGTCATGCGGCGGGCAATCTGGGCGCCGGGCTGGTGGTGCAGATGTAGCAAGATGGTTTCTCCAACACCCAGTGAAACTACGCCAGCCTCCCGCGCCAGAATGTGCAAGCCAATCTGGTTTTGATAATAATCCAATGAGTGGTCAAGATCAGCCACGCTGAGCGAAACCGCACCAAGTGTGAGATTTGGGTCAATTGTGTTCATTGCAGGGTATTTTATTCCTCACTATAGGTTTGTAATGGTGATTCTGATGCCCTGCGGGAAATATATCTTACGTTTCATAGAAGACTCTACTGCAAAAACCCTTCACCGCCGAGAACGCGGAGAGCGCAGAGTTTTAAAAGTGCGAAATCGGCAAAATATCTCGGCGTTCTCTGCGCACTCTGCGGTAAAAATGTCTTTTTGCAGTGGAGTCATGGAAGAAATACCAGTAATCTCTCGCGTCAATTTTTTGGCCAGGCTTTTGAATACGCCTCAATAATTTGGTCATTTAAAGCATCAAAAGATTCATCTATCACCTGACGCGCCGGGTCGGCATCGTACCAGGTCATAATCTGGCGAGCACCTTCGGCGAAGGGAATCTTCGGTTTGAATTCTGGCACCAGCCGTTTGATTTTTGTGTTATCAAAAACCATCGAATGGGTTTTGTCACCTAGCAGGCTGTTACCCCATTCGGGGTCGTAGGCAGCAATCAATTCAGATGGAATATGTACCAGTTTGGCTTCCACTCCAGCGGCCTGAGCGATGAAATTGTAGATTTGATTCCATGAGAGCCACTCATCGGAGGTGATGTGGAAGCTATCCCCGATGGCGCGCGGATTGCCAAACAGGCCAACCAACCCTACGGCGAAATCCTGGTTGTGGGTCAGAGTCCACAAGGATGTGCCATCGCCATGCACCACCACTGGTTTGCCCTGGCGCATACGGTGTAGGACGGTATAGCCGCCGTGTGAAGGGAATAGCGTGGCATCGTAGGTGTGAGAGGGGCGCACAATTGTGCCCGGGAATTTTTCATCCCGATACGCACGGGTCAGGCGTTCTTCACACGCGATTTTATTGCGCGAATATTCCCAAACCGGGTTGTCCAGCACGGTCGATTCGGTCACTGGCAAGCTGGCGGGTGGAGTCTGGTAAGCGGATGCCGAGCTAATGAAGATATACTGCCCCACGCGCCCGCGCAGCACTTCGACATCCTGCTCGACATGCTCTGGCGCGAAACCAATCCATTGTACGACCACGTCAAAATTATGCTCACCCAGAGCGGCTTCGTAAGATGCCCGCTCGCGTACATTGCCTTTGAGTCGAAGCACTGCTTCCGGGATCGGGCGCGAAGTCTGCCCGCGGTTGAGATGGTAGAGCTGCATCCCTTTTTCGACAGCCAATCTGGAACAGGCCGAGCTGATAATTCCAGTCCCGCCAATGAAGAGGACTTTTAGCATAGCTATCTCCTGTGCTGCTGATGGATTTAACCGTAGAGAACGCAAAGGTCGCAGAGTTTTGTAGTAGAAATAGTTGGCTCTCCGCGCGCTCTGCGAACGCCGCGGTATATTGGATGCGGATGTTTTATGGCACACGTATGCTGGAAACCATCCGACTTATAGCGTATCGATTTTTTGCTACGCCAGATTTGCCAACTGTGCTTGCAGCTTTTCAGACGTATCCTGATAAGCGGCGAGTTTATCACGCTCGTTTTGCACAACTTGCGCCGGTGCTTTCCCGGCAAAGGCACTGTTGAGCAGTTTTTTAAGGCGTTGTATGTGACTTTCGGCCTCGGTCAGTTCTTTCTCAAGGCGGGCGCGCTCCTCTGCCATATTCACTAGACCGGCCAGCGGCAGATAAATTTCCACTGTTCCGGCGACAAGGGCGATATGATCGGCAGGTTTGTCATCCAGCGCGACGTGAATTTCGATTTGATTCTCATCCAGTCGAGTCAGTGCGGCGATCACGGCGGCCTGACTCTCGATCAGCGCCGTGTTGCTGCCCGCAGCGAAAATAGCGGGGATGCGCTGCCCGGGCTTGACGTTCTTCTCGGCGCGCAGGTTGCGGATCGCGCGCACAATCTCCTGAACGAGTTCAAATTCAGCCACCTTCTCCGACTCCCAGCTTTCCTCCGGGCGCGGCTCCGGCCAGGGAGCAATAATCAGAGCTTCAGCCCAGGCTTCCGGGGTGGTGCCTGCCTCTTGTGCGGCGGCCTTGAGCTGCTGCCAGAGTTCCTCGGTCACAAACGGAATGAAGGGATGCAGCATCCGCAGGCTCATATCCAGAACGCGGGTCAATGTCGTTGCGGTAATGGAAGCCTGTTCTTCGCTGTCAGCCATTTGTAACTTAGCAATTTCCAGATACCAGTCGGAAAAATCGCTCCAGAAGAACTCATAAATCTGACGTCCAGCCTCGCCATATTGATGATTGCCAAACAACCGTTCCACCGTACGGATGACATCTTGCAGGCGCGCCCAAATCCACGAATCGGCCAGGGACCAACCCTCACTCCCGGCCTCTCTCCCACTGGGAGAGGGGAGATTGCGATCTGTATTTTCAGGAAAAACTGTCAGAATGGATTCTAGAACGGCTTCTGTTTCGGTTAGCACTTCGCTATTCCAGAATCGCAGAACCTGAATTCCCTCGGTCGCCAAATTTGCTGTGCGTTCTTCATCATGGCGGGCTTGCTCGATTTCGTTATGCTGACCGCCATCGACCTCAATCGCAAGCCTGGCTTCGTGGCAGTAAAAATCTAGAATATAACTTCCCACCGGATGCTGGCGGCGAAATTTATAGCCATCAAGCTGCCGATCACGTAACAAACTCCACAACAATTTTTCAGCATCAGTAGCATTTTTCCGCATATCACGTGCGCTCTGGAGTAAGCTCTGCAGAAGCGGCCTTTTAGTAATCGGTGTTTTCCCCTCTCCCCCTGGGAGAGGGTTAGGGTGAGGGAGCGAATCCAACATCCCAACCACAAACCGCGTCGCATTCCAAATCTTGTTGGCGAAGTTTCGATTGGCCTCCACCTTTTTTAGGCTAAGATTCATATCATTGCCGGGTGTGGAGCCAACCAGCAGGGTAAAGCGCAGCGCGTCCGTGCCCAGATCGTCCATGACAATTAATGGGTCGATCACATTGCCATACGATTTGGACATCTTCTTACCGTGTTCGTCGCGGATCAGCCCGTGCAGGTAAATCTCGCTGAAGGGGATTTCACCAGTGAATTCCAGGCCCATCATAATCATGCGCGCCACCCAGAAGAAGAGAATATCGTACCCGGTCTCCATCATTGTGGTGGGGTAGAAATACATCAAATCAGGCGTGTCACCCGGCCAACCCAGCGTGGAAAAAGGCCACAACCCGGAGGAAAACCAGGTATCCAGCACATCGGGGTCTTGCTCGATGTTGATGCTGCCGCAATGGGCGCAGGCCGTGGGATCTGTGCGTGTCACCGTGACTTCACTACAGGCGGCGCAATACCACACCGGAATGCGATGCCCCCACCAAAGCTGGCGGCTGATGCACCAATCCTGGATGTTTTCCATCCAGTTGTAATAGACCTTACTGAAGCGTTCCGGCACAATCGTAATACGCCCGTCGCGCACGGCTTCGATGGCCTTTTCGGCCAGGGGCTGAATCTTCACAAACCATTGCGTTGAAACCATCGGCTCGATGATTTCGCCGCCGCGCTGCGAGCGCGGAATCGGGTGCAGGTGTTCTTCTTCCTTGATGACCAGCCCGACGGCGCACATGTCTTCCCACAAGTTTTTGCGACACTCGAAACGATCCTGCCCCTGGTAGGGGCCGCCATGCTCGTTGACGCGCGCTTCTTTATCCAACATGGAGATAATTCCCAGATTATGCCGGGCGCCAATCTCATAGTCGTTGGGATCATGCCCGGGAGTGATCTTCAACGCCCCGGTGCCAAATTCACGCGTCACATACTCATCGGCAATCACCGGGATTGTGCGCCCAAGAATTGGCACGATCACCTGTTTGCCAATGAATTGCTGGTAGCGCTCATCGTCGGGATGCACGGCAACCGCCGTATCGCCCAGGATGGTCTCTGGGCGGGTGGTTGCCACCGGGATAAAGACCTTCGAGGTCTCAGTCCCCGCATCTGCGTTTTGAAGGCGTCCCGCTGAGACCTCGAAGGTCTCGTCCGCCAGCATATATTTGAAATAATACAGCTTGCCCTGCTCTTCACTGTATTCAACTTCCAAATCTGATACGGCAGTTTTCAACCCCGGGGACCAGTTGATCAGCCGCGGGCCGCGGTAGATCAGCCCCTTCTCGTACAGACGCACAAAAGCCTCGCGCACGGCAACCTGCAAATCCTCATCCAGCGTAAAACGTTCGCGCTCCCAATCACACGATGCCCCCAGTCGCCGAATCTGATTGCTGATATGCCCGCCATATTCGTGTTTCCAGTTCCAGGTGCGTTTTAAAAATTCCTCGCGGCCAATCGCCTCGCGGCTGGTGCCTTCGCTGCGCAGTAACTTCTCCACCTGAAGTTGAGTGGCAATCCCGGCGTGATCGGAGCCGGGAACCCAAAGGGTGGGGATGCCCTTCATGCGATGGTAGCGGATCATCAGGTCTTCCATGCTGACAAACATAGCGTGTCCCAAATGCAATTTTCCGGTCACGTTGGGCGGCGGAATCGTAATCACATACGGTTTTTTAGCGCCATCGTGCCTGGCTTCTTTTGGGTCATTGCTAGGCTTGAAATAGCCGCCGTCTTCCCACATTTTATAAATGCGTTCTTCGGTGTTTTTAAAGTCATAGGCTTTGGGTAGCGTTGTCATGCTTCGTCTCCTAAATTACCAGTTTTGCTCGCATCACGGTAACTGCGTTACCGCCAACATTTACGGTCTCGATATCTTCCGGCGGGCCAATCACTTCCACGCTGGCCCGTCCGGGGCGCTGCATCCAGTGGCCTTGTTCGGCCACAAAAACCGGCACTTTGAGCAATCCATAGCGCCACAAAAAAGCCGCCATACCGCCGGTCGCCGACCCGGTGAAGGGGTCTTCGGGGGTGTCGGGCGGCACGCCGAAATGGCGGGCAAAAGTCTGCCCGGCGGGGGTAATCCCCTCCAGACAGAACAGGTGCGGGCTAAAAAAATCGGAGCGCGCCCGATATGCGCCATACGCGGCCACGTCCAGCCGGATTCGGCGCAGAACTTCCAGATCGCGCACCGCGATCATCAATTGGGGCGTACCCGTGCTGACAGTTTGAATCGGCACTCCCGGCAGGGCATCTTTTGGCGAAAGCCCGAAGATGGGCATCACCTCGGCGGGATCGTGAATAGCTAAGAATTGCGGTTTTTTCTGGGACATAACGATATTGTGGATGTGCCCGTCCCGGGCGTGAATCG
>CALCSH010000225.1 GCA_937893815.1 uncultured Anaerolineae bacterium
TATATTCCGGCGGGAACACCTGCACGGTAGTTTTTTCAGTGGAGTCAAATATAAAAGAGGTAATTTTTCCCTTTGTGTTTCTGATATTGGCGCTGTGACATTTTCCTTTTTGAGTTCAGTGCCAAAATTACATATTAAAGGATGAAGTATGCACGCCAAGAACAATGTTCTTCAGGCTATCGGTAATACCCCTATAGTTCAGCTACAAAAGGTGCTTCCCCCAGGGTGCGGTCGAGTTCTGGTTAAATTGGAAGGAGCCAATCCCACTGGCAGCATGAAAGACCGCATGGCAAAGGCGATGATTGAAGGGGCGGAGGCAAGTGGCAGTTTACGGGCTGGATATTCGGTAGTCGAGTATACCGGCGGCAGTACGGGAACTTCTGTGGCGTTGGTTTGCGCGGCAAAAGGCTATCCCTTACACATCGTTACAACAGACGCAGCCAGCAAAGAAAAACGCGCCCACATGCAAGCGCTTGGGGCTGAACTGACGATAATCCCCAGTGAGGGTGGCAGCGTGACTAAAGAAATGACAGAAACCATGATCGAAACCGCGCGCCAACTTAGCCAACAACCAGCCACATACTGGACAAACCAATTCTATAATATAAATCAGCTAACCGCTTATCGAGTTCTAGCTGATGAGATTTGGCATCAGACAGGTGGAAAGGTGGATGTTTTCGTGCAAAGCGTGGGCACCGGCGGCTCGCTGCGCGGCACGGCAACCAGACTACGGCAGCACAACCCAAAACTGCGGGTCGTAGCCATTGAGCCAGCAGAATCGGCGGTCTTGTCGGGTGGAGAGCCAGGTGCTCACAAAATTGAGGGGATGGGCCCCGGCTTTGTTCCACCGCTATGGGATCCTACATTGGTGGACGAGATACTCCAGGTTTCAACCGCAGATGCCATGGATATGGCGCGGCGACTGGCGCGCGAGGAAGCATTGTTTGCAGGAACTTCATCGGGCGCCAATGTTCTTGCTGCAGTACGAGTAGCCGAGATGTTAGGCCCTGATGCTACCGTGGTCACATTATTGGTAGATACTGGTCTCAAATACCTGAGTACTGAGCAATATGGCCATCTGCAAATCTGATAGTGTACCACTCAAGATATCGTTGGCATGAAAACTTTCCCATACTTTCTGATCATTACTTCAGCCGTCACACATAGCATTTGGAATTTCCTTGTAAAAAAAAGTAATAACAAAGACATTTTCATAGGACTGAGTAAGATCAGCGAAGCGGTAGTTTTTATTGTCCCATTTGTTTGGTTACTGTTTCTGGTCGGTATTGAGCCTGGGTCCTGGCTTTTATTCGTATTGGTTGCTTCACTCTTTGTGTTTCTCTATTACTTATTTTTGTCTCAAGCCTACAAGCACATTGATTTTTCTATCGCCTATCCCATTGCTCGATCAAGTACGTTGTTTCTGCCGATACTGGGGTTTTTCTTTCTTGGGGAAAAGCTTGACATTTTAGGGATTTTTTCTGTCATCCTGGTAACCGTAGCCGTTCTGACCTTTCAGATGAACGCTTACACTAAACAAGAATTTAAATACCTTTTGCAACAACTGACGAAG
>CALCSH010000226.1 GCA_937893815.1 uncultured Anaerolineae bacterium
ATTTCAACGTCTGGATGCAGGCCCTCGGTGGTCCGCCAACAGTGATCGCCACTCTGAAAGGCTCGCCACAGACCGGCCCGGCCTGGTATGAATTTGCTTCTCCCTCCTTCGGCATCTACAGTTTTTGGATTGAAGCGGTCAATGGGTTGGGCGGGCAATCCAGTGAGATCGCCTGGGTGGGCGTAAACGACAGAACTTGCGGACCGGGCGTGGCCACCCACTTAAATATTGAAATCGTAGACATGTACGTGCCAGGCGGTTACGACCAGGTGTACTGCTATCTCTCCGTTGAAAGCGCACCCGAAAAACGCACCCCTGCCACAGACGGCGCATATATCCTGGTCTCAAATAATGGATTTGTCGATGTTTCCAATTGGACGGGCAGCGGGAATAAGATTTTGGTGCCCATCCCAGCAGATAATGAAGTCAGGCTGGAAGGTAAGTGTTTAGGCAGAAGGGGAGCCGCGAAGCCTGAGACACTTGGCACCTTCACTTCCAGTGCGCCGAAAGAAACCTGGGATGGGCGCCGCATGGAACTCAAACCCGAAGGCTTTACCGGTTATACCATTGGGTATCGCATCCAACCGCATGGACCGGCAACGTCCAGCGGATTCTTTAATTACACCGATTATACGATTCCATCGCCCTCTCAGCCGTGGATTACCATAGAGAAATCGCCTAACGCTGCTGAGAATGAGAAGTTAGGTCGCCGCCCTACCCTACACTGGGCCTGGCAAGGCGATCCCAGCAAGCTGACCGGCTTCACCATCTTGCTGGATGGTAAGTTTTTCCGTTCGGTACCCAATTGGACGGGTGGTACTCCCGGAAAATGGGAGCAACTATTCCTGCTGCCTACTTCCTGCGGTAGGACTTACAAATTCCAGGTGGTGGCCAACTCTGGGGAGGCGCAGTCGGCGCCCAGCGCGATGTATGAATACAAGCAACCGCCGTGTGAAATATATGCTGAGGTTATCTACGAGACGATTGAGTTTACCTGGTTGGATGATGGCGAAGCAGGAGATTGTGATAATGTAGAGATATATTTCACTTTCTTTGCAGACCCAGCCCATCCACGCAGTTTTTACAGCGATAGTCATCCGATGAAGTTAGGCTGTGGGACATATTCGCTTGATATGTTGACAAGAAGCAGTCCCCAGGCAAATCAATATGATAGTCCTCCTAACACCTTTATTGCACCCATTGACCCCGCTAATCCTTTTATAAGGCTTTGGGCCCTTTTTACTGAAGATGACGATTTCGTTTTGGATCAGAACGATCATCTTTGTTCTATGTCCAAAACTATCAAACTACCCCAAAAAGACTGGGGCAATTATTCTGAAACGGTAAGATTGAGATGCGGCGAGGGGGTAACTAGTTCGTCTGGATTTGATGGTGATGGTTACATTACTATCCGAATCCGGGGGTTCCGTGCCCCGCCCAGCGGTCCGTAGTGATGACTTCTATAATTTTTCTTGGAGACTTTTATGAACACTCAGACACCCGCTCACCTTGCGTTAATAATTTTAACTCTGGTTCTTACAGGGTGTGGAGTTTCATCTGGGGGACCACAAGCCTGGCTGGATCGTCCTCTCAATAACTCAACTGTCCCCCTTGCGCCACTCACAATTCAGGCACATGCTTCGGATGAAGATGGCGTTGCACAGATCGAATTCTTTGCTAATGATACGCCTTTGTTCACGGTTGATACTGAGGGCAAGAGATTGGGTGAGGCCATTGTTCAGTGGTCACCGCCTGGACCAGGAACCTACCTGATTACGGCCCAGGCCGTGGATAAGGGCGGTAATCGCGGAGCATTGGCAACATCCAGAGTCACAGTCAGCGGTGGCCCTACTCCGACACCTGATGCACTTTATTTGGCTGAGACAATCACACCATTTGCAGAATCTGCTGAAACCACGTTTGAAAAAATCACTAATGTGGAATGTGCTGATGGATTTGACCTCAATGTGGATATTAGCATCGGAAACCCGCAAGGCATCTTATCTTATGCCGTGTGGTCAACCTGGGTAGATGCTGAAATCAGTGAGACATTCACAGCGCCTTATCCCCAGAACGTGGATAAACGTGTGAAGTTAGTGGAACCCTTTTTCGATACAATCGATCGCGATCATATGCTTGGGTTAGAGGTAATTAGGGCAAATGATCCCAACAACCCCGTAAGAATCTTCGCCTATGAACCGAACAAACGTTGCCCCGGTCATTATGTGGAAAAAGTCGAGATGGCCCCCTCTGATCCCATAGCCCCTTTGGTCAACGCGACTCAGAATGCCAATTGCCGCAGCGGTCCCTCGATTGATTATGACATCATCTCCAGCCTGCTAGAAGGGCAGAGTGCTGAAATTACCGGCCGCAGCGCAGATGGGGGCTGGTGGGTGATTGACCCAGGTGTAGGCGGAAAAACCTGCTGGATCGCTGGTTCGGTTGTTCAGGTTAGCGGAGAGGTTGGTGGTGTTGCTATAGTCGCTGCTCCGCCGTTGCCGATCACAGAAGATCCACTTGTTGAAGACCCACCCCCCTCAGATACCACACCACCCAGTTTCTACAGTACGGGGGTCTCTCCTGATCTCATTCTGACAGAAGGGGGTGGATGTCCAAGTTACGAACGCGTTTTCACAGTCGCCGCAGC
>CALCSH010000227.1 GCA_937893815.1 uncultured Anaerolineae bacterium
CTATGGCGGTGTCTCGCACCATATAACAACACAGCAATCACCAGGCCGCAGATAAAGCGCAGCAATCCGCCCGGTTCGCGAAAAACGGCAAATGGCAAGAATGGAATGATAATGGCATTCAAGGCCAGTGCGATAACAGTCAGATCAACTCTGCGCTGGAAGATTTCGACCGCCGCCGTCCAGATTCCCCAGAAGGCGGGCAGCAGTACAAAGGGGCCAAATACCACCAGGCTGGCCCACAACAATGTTTGGCTAAAAGCGCCGATGCGCAACAGCCCCATCAGCGGGATCCACTCGAAAGGAGTCGCCATCTCTCCACCCACACCAATCCCAAAACTCCCAAAAGTTGACAAGAGCCAAAACTGGAACAGGCCAAAGGGCAGCAAAGTACATATCCCCAGACGAAATGCTCGACTCCAATCGCGCTGCCACAAATACAACAATCCTTGCGCAGCGATAAAAATCACCGTCATCTCTTTGGCAAATAGCGCCAGTCCGTATAACACCCAGGCCAAGGGGTGACGATCATCGTCCTGAGCGAGAATTGCGGCAATCACCAGACCGTAAGCCAGCGGTTCCGAAAGATCGAGGCGCACTGCCAGCACCAACCCCACCCACAAGCCATACACCAGCGCATACCAGGGGTTGATTCCCCATCGTCGCAGCAGAATTGCAAACGTCCAGGTTCCGGCAAACTGTGAAAACAGCCCCAAAGTGGCCAGAACCCAGGGTATAGCGTCCAAATTGCCGAAGCTGAGCAGGCGTGCTAACAACGGTAGCAAGATGCGTTGGTAGCGATAAGCAGGCACATCAATACGCTCAGCTACCGTTTCCGGGTTCAGATCGCGGGCAATATAATAGACATATTGTCCATCGTAACCGGTGGTGCCTTCGGGGTCACCCTGGCTAAAGCGCGTGCCCAGCCGCGCCAGCGCCAGCGGATCGCCGCTATTGGCAATCATCACCCATGCCATCAGCCCGCCCAAAAGCAATAAGGTCAGCAGGGCGGGCGCCAGCGTGCTAGTCACTTTTTTCAGTGCCATATTTCAAACACTCCAGGCCGAGAATATCGCCGCTCAGGCCAAATTCTACCGGATGCACCGGGCGCGAGAGGGCGTAAAAGATATGATAATCACCAATCTGATATTCTGAATAATCAATATTCAACGCAGCGAAGCGCTCTCGCAGCCAGTCGTCCAGCGCCGGGTGATTACTGGTTATATACGCTGTGTGTTCCGCAGTAGTGAGCATTTCATTATATGGGGAATAGCGGTTGTCACGGGCCGTATAACGGAAATCCTCATGATAGGGCAGCGCCGGGACAAAGATGATTTCCTCGGCGGTTTGGAATGCCAGCGGATAGCTGATCCAGTAATTGCTATAACCGCGTGTTTCGCCATGGAGTTGCAGAAAATCGATCAATTCATCCAGATAGGCCTGATCAACTTGAGCCACCTGATCGAACTGCGTGGTAATTCCCGGCGGGTTTTGGGCAGCGCTCTGCAGGGTGCCCCACAAGTTAAAGATCAGCAACAATCCGACCAGACTCCATACCCAGCGACCATGCTGTTCTTGCAGCCGCAGGATCATCTCCGCGGCGAAGAGTGCCAGGATGATGTAAAAAGGCAGAAAATATCGCCCGGAGGGGTCGCCGCCAAAAGGTGTGAAGATAAATCCCAGCGAGAGAGTGATCCCCACCGCGATCAGCAATCCGGCTCCCAGGCGTTGATTCTGCTCCCGGCGTAACCTGCCCCCGATATGCGCCATTACCGCCATCCAGAAGATCAACACAAAAGGCAGCAGTGGCAAAGCCAGCCAGCGGATCTCCCATGAGGGTCGCAGTCCAAAAAGGCCCGTGGCACCAAAAAGGATAAACGTCCAGAGATGATCCCATAGCTGCACGAACCAATGACTGTGAGATGCATCCGCAATCGCGCTACCGCCCAACTCGGCCAGTACTGCAGAAAAATCGTGGGTGACGGCATAAACAATCCAGGGGGCCGCGCCGACCAGGCCTCCAATTAGCAAACCAGATGATGACTGCAAGAAAGTTAGAAAAGACGCTTTGCCCTTGGATAGAACCCACAAGACAACCAGACCGACCGGAATACTGTACACAAGCGTCAGGCCAAACACCCAGAGTCCAAATCCGGCCAACAAACCCAGGATGAGCCAATCCATGAACGGAATTTTTCGGTCGCTTGTGAATGAATTGAGTAATTTCATTCCCTGCAATAGCATCAGATTTCCCAGCAGCAGCGCCTCACCATACCCACCCAGAGATACCGTGGTGTAAAGTGTCAGAATCACCGCAGGGATTGCCAACAGCCAGACTGCCAGCCAGCCGATACGCTTCGATCCCAACAGCGATTTGCCAAGCTCGGCGGTAGTCACAAGCACCCCCAGATAAAGAAGCCCCTGCACCAGGCGAATGACCCAAACCTGCTCACCAAATACCCAAAATCCGATCGCTACCAGTAAAGCATCCAGGCTCCCCATATAGGCCTGACCGTAGAAGAACGTCGGCACGTTTCCCTGCAAGATATGGCGTGCCATCAAGGCCACAATGGCCTCATCACTGTTGAAGGGGAGTACATTCCAAAGCACCAGCACAATCTTCAGCGCCGCCGCCACCAATAGCGCACCCAACAGCCAACGATTATTTTTCATCCAGACGATGATCTTCCCCAAATTCAGGCTCCTAAGTGTTCCTACTGAATTCATGGTTTCCGGGCGTAGAATACACCCATAAAGAAATCTTTGTACACACAATCAACAGAGGCGAATCCGGCATCTGACAGCCAACTCAACTGATGGATCAGAGTGTCATCTTGATCATAATCTGTGCGGCGCTGAATGCTGGCCTGAATTTGCGCCTCATCCGCACCCTTCGCACGAACATCTGCCAGCCATCGCTCCCAATAGAATTGTTGCATCTCTGGCGAAGGTGCTTTGATTTGATCGACATTCACGAATACCCCACCCGTGCGTACGCTGCGAAAGATCGCTGCGAAAAGTTGACGCTTTTCATTTGCCGTCAGGTGATGAATGGACAGGCTGGAAATCACCACATCAAACATCTCCGCGCTCGCCAACAGTCGGAAATCCTTTTCGACAAATTCAAATTGACCGGCACATTCTCGAAATCGTTCTGCTGCCAATGCCAACATTTTCGGAGCCAAATCATACAACGTGAAATGTGCCAGTGGAAATTCACCAACAACATGTTGGGAAAACAAGCCAGTCCCTGCGCCTAAATCCAATACTCTCAAAGGTGCATCATTGGAGAAAGGCAACATATCCAGCGCCGCAGCGAAAATCGCATCATAACCCGGCAGCGCGGTTCGAATCCAGTTGTCGTAATACGCCACCGAACGATCAAATGCTTGCCCAACTGTCATAGATTTATCTCCTGAGAAATTTATCAAACCTGCAACTTGCAACCCGTAATCTAAAACCGTTATAATCCTAACATGCTCAAACGCTCCCAGCTTTTGCCCCTCGCCATCATCCTGCTGGCATTGCTCGCCCGATTCCTGCCCAGCGAACGCATTATCGATGATTCCTATATCACCTATCGCTATGCCCGCAATATTTTAGCCGGAGAAGGCTTTGTCTACAACCCCGGTGAGCGCGTTCAGGGCACCACTACCCCGCTCTACACCTTGCTGTTGGTCGGTATTGGAACCTTCAACGGCGGCACTGAAGCTAATTTCCCTGCAATAGCGCTGGTCATCAACGCCCTGGCCGATGCTGCCACCGCTTTTCTACTTTGGAAAATCGGGCAGCGCCTTCTATATCCATACGCTGGGGCCGCTGCGGGGTTGGCCTGGGCCATCGCCCCTTTCAGCGTGACTTTCGCCATCGGCGGCCTCGAAACCAGCATCTACGTTCTGTTGCTTACTTCCGCTGTCTATGCGCATATATCTGAGCGCCACACCCTCGCCGCGCTGCTGGCCGCCCTCGCCCTGCTCACCCGCCCCGATGCGCTCATTCTTTTGGCGCTAATAGGCGTAGACTTTCTCATACAGTGTCTAAAAGCTACCCGAAAACAAAAATCGACATTCCGCATTCTGCCTTCTGCACTCATCTTTTCGCTCCCTACCGCCGCCTGGTTTGGCTTCGCT
>CALCSH010000228.1 GCA_937893815.1 uncultured Anaerolineae bacterium
GAGAAGTCAAGCAGCATGGCAAAAAAGGTACCGGCCATTGCCGCATAGAGCAATACCAGCCAACCGCTGGTATTCACTTGTGAGATATCATACCCTGAAATGAAGAAGGAGAAAGGGAAAATCGCCAGCGAGGCGGCAATCATGCGGATCACGGCGACATCGTATGTTTTGTAGGTTTTCATTTTTATGCGGACGAAAATACCCATACTGTTGGCGGAGATAATCCCAATGAAAACCAGCACATACCCAATCAGGCTGACGCTGGCCTCATTGTTGAGGCCACTTTCACCGCTCAGTGTGAGCAGCAACCCACCTAGCAGCGCCAGCAAAACACCGATCCCCTTGGAGATGGTCAGTTTTTCATCGGGGAGCAAAAAATGCGCCATCACCACGGTAAATGCCGGGGAGGTCGTCATCAACACGGAGGTTAGTCCGCTGGATAAATATTGTAGTGAACTGGTAAATGCAATCATCGGCAAAGCTGTTCCCAATACACCCAGAATAATCCCCCGTCGCCACAGGGTAGGGTCGCTGGGCCATTTCCGTCCGCCAATTGAAAATGCATAAATGATAATGAATGCCAGTCCAGCCATGCTCAGGCGGATGCTGACATAGGTTAGCGGAGCCATTTGTCCTACGCTAAAGCGAGAAGCGACGAGCGTTGTGCCAAAGAGAGCACCAAGTATTACGATATTGGGAGCGGGGTTATTCTTCAAAGTATTCTCCAATTAGCCAACGTTAGCGTTTTCATCATGGATCATATCGCGAACCATGTAGGTGGTAAAGCTACAACGTTGCAAGGGTAGAGAAGTTACCCGATTTGACACCAATAGCGTGTAAAGACACAATAAGTATGCAACCGTGTGAGTGGTGGTCACCTCATGCCTCGCCGGACAGAATGAACCCGGAAAGCATTCGCCTGGTAATAAATATAATTAAGAACCGGCCTATTTTCCAAAATCTTTAATTTTCTGTATTCATCAACCGAAGTGTGAACTATTTCCTGTCATTGCGAGGGCGTATTTTGTCCGAAGCAATCTCCAGATATGAGTGCAGATTGCTTCGCTGCGCTCGCAATGACAGATATGGCGATATAGCTGATTGTTCAAGGTACTGTTGACGAGTACAAAATCTTGAATTTTCGATTGAATCAACCGTTATTTTGACAACGTTTTTATAAGGAAACCAGGAACGCAGGAATTTTTCTTCTTATTTTTGGTTTTTACAAGTATTGACTCCACTGCAGAAAGACATCTTCACCGCAGAGTGCGCAGAGAACGCCGAGATTTTTTGACGATTTCGCAGAAAAGGGCTTCTTTTTTGCCGATTTTGCACTTTTTAAACTCTGCGCACTCCGCGTTCTCAGCGGTGAAGGGTTTTTGCAGTAGAGTCAAGTATTGTTTTTCAGCGAACGCACTCAGGATTTCTGTATCGAGATGAAAAGCGTACGCTTCTGAGGAGATTACCCGTGCTACGATTTATCATTCGGCGAGTCATACGAGGATTGGTTGCTATTGTCACGTTTCAAACAGCACTATTCTTTCTGATCCAGGCGCTGCCCTATGATTTCGCCACCTTTCTGGTGCTGGAACCGGCCAGCCGTCAAATGGCGCAGTCGACATTGGGCCTGGATTTACCCTTATGGCAGCAATACTGGAACTGGCTGAGCGGATTCTTCCGCTTTGATTTGGGGAGTTCCTTTATTGCCTGGCCTACCCCGGTCAGCGTTATGCTGCTGGAGCGCGCCCCGCGCACCCTGATACTTTTCCTCACCGGAGCTATTCTCTCCTATCTGTTGGGAATATGGCTTGGCAAGCTGATTGCCTGGAACCGGGGTGGTGCTTTTGAGCTTGGTATTACCCTTATAGGCGTTGCCAGCTATACATCTTTCGCCCCATTTATGGGTTTTGTGCTGATCATGGTTTTTGCCTGGAGGCTCCGCTGGCTGCCATATCAGCGCATGATAGACCATAATTATTGGTACTACGTCCCCGTCAGCTTAGATTGGGTGCTGATTCGCATGGGGCTGACAGTGATTATTTTGACGGTGGGCTTTATACTTCTGAAGTTAATTTCACGAAAAATCAAATCTACACCGCGCCGAATCGCCATTCAAGTCAGCACATGGCTTGTGCTGCTGAGCGCCGCGCTGGTATGGTGGCAGCAAATCGGTTATTGGCGACAGGCGTTCGATGTGATTGAGCATATGATTTTGCCGCTCAGCGCCGTCGTTTTGCTCTCTTTTGGGGAAACCATGTTGCTGATGCGCACCACAATGCTCGAAAGCATCGAAGATGAATATGTGCTCACGGCGCGCGCCAAGGGGTTGCCGCTGCATATCATCCGTGATCGGCATGTAGCCCGCAATGCTTTCCTACCCGTACTCACGCGACTCTTGCTCAATCTTCCGCTGGTGCTCACCGGCAGTCTGGCCATTGAACTGGTATTCGAATGGCAAGCCATGGGCGAATTGATCTTTTTGGGCATCGATTATCACGATATTCCTCTGTTGCTAGGCATACTCTCCGTAGTCGGTGTGCTGACTTTGCTCGGCCATATTTTCATGGATATTTTGCACGTTTACCTGGATCCGCGTTTGCGCTATGCAGGGGGGTATGTATGACCATCTTCAACCGGACACAGGTTTCGCAGCGCAGGCGCGCCTACTATTGGCAGGGATTGCGCGCCCGCATGAAGCAAATCCGTTCCAC
>CALCSH010000229.1 GCA_937893815.1 uncultured Anaerolineae bacterium
CTGATATCGAGAGCTTCGATCAGCCAATCATCCTGACGTTGGTAGCTGGTACAAATGCTGCCGTTTGTGCCATTTTCTTCGCATTCCACCAATTCGTTTAAGTTTGGGTGCGGGAGTGTGGGACGTAACATCAAGCGCACGTTGAGGTGCCCGCCCGTTTCCTCGGCAAGGTCATTTGGACGATGGAAATTGACCAGAATATCAGCATCGCTCATTTGGGGCTGGATGAAATCCCTTGAGTCGTTGATGCGCTTTTCGAGTGACGATCGCACCTGCTCGGGGGTGTATCCCCGTTTGGAGGTGTCTCGCTTTATCTTCCAGCGGATGCGCAACTCCTCTTCGGGGGCGAGATAAACCTTTACATCGAAGTTCCGCCTCAGCCCACGATTGTGAAGCCCCAGCAGCCCCTCAGCGATGATGAATTCCGTCGGCTCGATATACTCCGGGGGGTCAAAATCGCCGGTGCTATGATTATAAATCGGTTTTAGAATCGCGTGGCCTCGGCGTAGATTATCGAGGTGCTGTTCCATGATATCCATATAATTGCAGGCTGGATCCAGTGCGCTGATGTCCATTTCTTTGCGCAGCGAACGATTGTAGCGGTGATAATCATCCGTGCAAATAACCGTTACGCGGTCTTCTCCCAAAATACGAGCGATTCCAGCCGAAATGGTTGTTTTGCCCGCGGCGCTGTCGCCAACTACCCCCAGTAGAATAGTTTTTTGGTATGGCATGACTTCCTCCTATTTATCCTGGCGTTGGAGAATCCCAGAGCAGATGACCACCCGCTCTGGGATTGTATTGATACGGCTAGAACTTGACTTCGGCCCAGAGATCCAATGCCTCACGCAATTCTCTGCTTTCTTTGGCCGCTTGCTCTAATGAGATGCCCTGCGCGCCTGCTTCGATCGCGGCACGCACAGCACGTCCGCCTGCACGACTGCCGCCAGGATGCCCGTGGATGCCGCCGCCAAAGGCGAAATAAGCATCTTTGCCGAATATCTTGTATAACGCGGTCACATGCCCGGGGTGCAAACCGCCAGAAGCCACCGGGGCGACGGGTTTGATATGCCCCCAATCCTGTTCGAAGAGTACGCCGCCAAAGGGTTTGGTAACAGGATCGCGCAGTAACGCAACGCGCTCGCGCATTTCTTGAGGGCCGCCTTCAAGTTTACCCACACCGGTACCGGTATGGATGTGATCAACACCGATCAGGCGTGCAGTTTTGGCGATGACGCGGTATTCAATCCCGTGGTAAGGAATGCGATCGAAAGCGGCATGCATGGCGCGGTGCGCATGGATGATCAGGCCGAGTTTTTCGGTAATCTGACGCAGTGATGCCACCCCCGTATAACCCACGGTGACATAATCGACCATGGCGAACATACCGCCGTTTTCTTTGATACATTCGGCGCGTTTCGCCATTTCATCCACCGTGGCGGCGGTAAGATTGGCCCAATAACCTTTTTTCTCACCCGTTTCGGCTTCGGCTTTATGTAACAGCTCCAGCGTGCGCGCCATACGATCATAGAAGTTGTTGAAATCCTGACTTCCCAGGTTTTCATCATCTTTGACCGTATCGGTGCCGCCCATCCATGTTTCGTAGCAAACCTGAGCGTGCTCTTCGGTGGTCAAACCGATTTTTGGTTTGATGGTGGAGCCGCTCATCGCACGCCCATAAATGCCCATGCGCTCGCGCACGCCCGGCAGTCCGTAGTAGGGGCCAGGAAACGCATCAACAATTTCTTTTGGGAAGCGAATGTCTTCCAGGCGCAAGCCCTCAACCGCTTTCATCCCGAAAACATTTCCGGCAACGCTGGAGAGAATATTGGGCATGGATGAGATTTCGAATAATCCCGGCTGATATGCAACGTATACCATATCGCCGTCCATTTTGTAGACGCGTGCTTTCAGTCGTTCAGCAACTTCCGAATCGACGTCTGTCCAGGTGCCGGTAGATGATTCGGCGGCCACTGCTGCGGCTGCCTCATCCATGGGGACATCGTCACGCGGGGTTACTTTGAATGCACATAGTAGCTCATCGTCACCGGGATCGTATCCCAAACGAAGATATTCATCAGCGTATGAAATTGCACCTTTTTTAGCCATAACTGTTCCTCCTTAAAGAACAAATGATGAATAAAATCAGACCAGATTGGTAAGAAATTCACAAACAGAATCCGAAATTTTTTTGGCTTTTATGACTCTACTGCAAAAACCCTTCACCGCTGAGAACGCGGAGAGCGCAGAGTTTCAAAAGTGCGAAATCAGCAAAAAAGAAGCCACTTTTCTGCGAAATCGTCAAAAAATCTCAGCGTTCTCTGCGCACTCTGCGGTGAAAATGTCTTTTTGCAGTGGAGTCTTTTATGGAAAAAATGTGAAGTGGCGACTCTGCTGTCGCATATTTTTCCCAAATGGGCCAATTTTTCACCTAATAGTCAATTGCACTGTATTTCATTAATTTTTCCAGGTTATGAACCGACTCAATATACCGAATCGTGCCCGATTTTCCGCGGATCACCATGGAATATGTGCGCGCCCGCCCGCTCTCATATTTCACACCGTCGATCAGGTGGCCGGGGCTGGTGATGCCTGTCGCTGCGAAGAAAACGTCGTCGCTGCTGACCATATCATCGACCGTCAAGATGCGTTTTGTATCCAAACCGGCCTTTATCAGCGCTATGCGTTCTTCCTCCGATTGGGGGCAGAGG
>CALCSH010000230.1 GCA_937893815.1 uncultured Anaerolineae bacterium
CACAAGGTGAGCAATCGGCGCGTGTTTTTCGATTGGCCTATATAAACGCCACATTGCAAACCGGCCTGGCCAATCCGTTAGACGAAGCCATTTCCGCGCAAGGGGATCCTGGCATCGAGGATGTGAATAAAATTGCCGAAATCCCCTATGATTTTGTGCGCAAACGACTGACGGTACTGGTGGCCGCAGGTGACGAAATCCACATGATTACCAAAGGCGCTCTGGATACTATATTGGCGGTGTGCAGCCGCATCCGGCAGTCAGAAGGTGCTGCTGCGCTGGATGGCGATCAACTGCAAGAAATTCGAGGCCGTTTCGCCCAGTGGAGCGGTCAGGGCTTTCGCGTTTTGGGGGTTGCCTCCAGGGTGATGACGGAGATGTGTGCCTGTTCGCCAACCGATGAGCAGGATATGATCTTTGAGGGCTTCTTACTTTTCTTTGACCCTCCCAAACCCGGTGTGGCCGAAACCATCACTCAGTTGGCGGCATTAGGCGTGGGCTTGAAAATTATCACCGGGGATAACAAACTGGTGGCCATGCATACCGCTGAAACCATTGGCCTTCACCTGGAGGGTGTGCTGACCGGCTCGGAGTTGAATCGCCTGCATGACGATGCTTTGTGGCATACCGTCGAACATACCAATTTGTTTGCCGAAGTCGATCCCAACCAGAAAGAGCGCATTATCACGGCATTGCAAAAGCGCGGCCATGTAGTGGGGTATATGGGCGATGGTATCAACGACGCGCCTTCCCTGCATAGCGCCGATGTGGGCATCTCGGTCGATTCAGCGGTGGATGTCGCCAAAGAAGCCGCTGATTTTGTGCTCCTCGAGCATGATCTGGATGTTTTGCGTCAGGGAGTCTTATTGGGGCGCACGACTTTCGCCAATACGATGAAATACGTTTTCGTCACCACGAGCGCAAACTTTGGGAATATGTTCAGTATGGCCGGGGCTTCGTTGTTCATCCCCTTCCTGCCGCTGCTTCCATTTCAGGTACTGTTGACCAATTTCCTGACGGATTTCCCTGCTATGACGATTGCCGGGGATAGCGTTGACCAGGAGATGATTGAAAAGCCGCGCCGCTGG
This sequence comes from uncultured Anaerolineae bacterium, assembly GCA_937893815.1. Classification (GTDB taxonomy): domain Bacteria; phylum Chloroflexota; class Anaerolineae; order Anaerolineales; family UBA11858; genus NIOZ-UU35. The sequence goes on from CALCSH010000230.1 coordinate 1,089, forward strand.
AATATCGCCTTCATCCGCAAATTCATGATTACCTTTGGGCTGGTCAGTTCGACGTTTGATTATCTAACCTTTGGGTTGCTTCTGCTGGTGCTAAAGGTATCTCAGGATACCTTCCGCACAGGCTGGTTTTTTGAATCCGTGATGACGGAATTGTTGATTATGCTGGTAATTCGCACCCAGCGACCCTTCTTCCAAAGTAAACCCGGTAAAGGCTTGTTCTATTCCACCCTGGCGGTGGCCCTGATTACCCTTGCATTGCCGTTTATCCCGGGCTTAAATTCCATGCTTGGTTTCACCCCCTTGCCCTGGGGTTTGGTGTTGGCATTGATCGGAATTACCTCGGTGTACATTCTGATGAATGAAGCTGCAAAACGATATTTTTACCGGCGTGTAAAGTTATGATATCGGATTCAACTACGAAACCATCGTTGCCGTTGATCCAGGTGGGGCGTTATGCCGTACCGCTGGTGATCCTGGGTCTGGCTGTTCATTTGCTGGTGCCTCAATTGACATCATTGGAACATTCCATTCAAGTCATCCGGCAAATGGCGATCTGGGCGGTTGTGCTGGCAATTCTGGCCCAGGTAGCCAGCTATCTGGGCAGCGGATACTTGTTGAAAGCGATTGTGAATCTTTCGGATAGCGCAATTTCGCTCATCAAGGCGACCATGATCGTACTGGCAGCCGCCAGTTTGGGCATGGTCGCGGGTGGGATGGTTGGCAGTGCCGCAGCAACCTACCGTTGGGTGCAAAAAGAGCGCGTCAAGCCTGAAGTAGCCAGTCTGGCGGGAACCATTCCAGGTTTTTTTAACAGCAGCGTTTTGGTATTGATTTCCCTGGCGGGGTTGATCCACTTGTTGGCTGTACATCAATTGACACGTTTACAAGCGCTGAGTTTTGCCCTGATTTTGCTCTTTTTGGGAGCGTTGACAGGTGTATTGATTTGGGGATTTCGCCATCGAACGGCACTTATCCAGCAAACGCATCGCATCGGTATACGTTGGGCCAGGCTGCGACGGAGCACCTATCTTCCGGGGAAAACGGAGGCCTGGCTGTCTGGTTTGTTCGATGCCTGGGAGTTGTTGATGAAGGGTGGATGGCGTGGGCCATTTTTAGGCGCATCGCTGAACGTGCTTTTTGATATGTTGACTCTGTATTTCTTGTTTATTGCCGCTGGTCACCCTGTCAGCCCCGGAATTTTGCTGACAGGATATGGCCTGCCGCTGCTCTTGGGTAAAATGGCTTTTGTCGTCCCCGGTGGGGTGGGTGTGATCGAAGGCACGATGGTGGCTCTCTACGATGGTTTGGGTATTCCCGATCCGGTGACGGTTGTGGTAGTCTTAACCTATCGTATTCTATCGTTCTGGTTGCCGCTGCTATTGGGTTTTCCTTTGATCGGTGTTTTGCAACGCCAATCTCGTGATTAGGCGTATGTACAGGTGCACATTCTATAGCATGGGAGAATATCTTGAGTCGATTTAAACATCTCATCATCGGACCTCCACTTCCAACCCAGCAATTTATCCATGAGCGATTGAATAAAATTCGCGCCCTAGCAACATTTTCGCCCGATGCGCTTTCGTCAATTGCTTATGCCAATCAGGAAATTTTTTTGGGATTGGTGGTCGCTGGAAGCGCCGGACTTTCTCTGGCCTGGCCGATTGGAGTGGCGATTACGATCCTGCTCACGATTGTGGCACTTTCTTATTACCAAACCATCGAAGGCTACCCCTCGGGTGGGGGTTCATATATCGTTGCCCGTGAAAATTTGGGCATCCTGCCCGGCCTGATCGCCGGTTCTGCCCTATTGATTGACTATATCCTGACCGCGGCCGTCAGCCTGACAGCCGGGGTGGAAGCGATTGCTTCGGCCTTCCCGGTGTTGCACACCCATCGTGTGGCCTTTGCGTTGGGGTTACTGGTGCTGATTACCCTGCTCAACTTGCGCGGCCTGCGGGAAACCGGCACCTTCATGTCGTTCCCCATATATCTGTTCCTGTTCACTTTTATCCCCATGTTGGTCTATGGCCTCATTCGGGCGATGATCGACGGCCCAGGGTCGCTAATCGAAGTTGCGCCCGCGGCAAGCGTCCCCGTGACTGCCTTTTTAGCGCTGCGTGCTTTTTCTGCTGGCTGCACGGCGCTGACCGGCGTTGAAGCCGTAAGTAACGGGGTGCCGGCTTTTCATCCGCCCCAGGCGAAGAATGCCCAAAAAACGCTGATTGCCATGGCGATCCTGATGGCGTTGCTTTTCGTGGGCAGCATCGGGCTGACCCAGTATTTTGCGGTGATCGCTGCTCCCGGCGAAACGATTCTGTCCGCATTGTCGCGGCGATTATTGGGAGGCGGAGCGCTCTACCTGGTCATCCAGGTTGCCACCATGTTGATTTTGGCTGTGGCTGCCAATACCGGTTTTGCCGGGTTCCCCCGTTTAGCAGCGCTGCTGGCCAAAGACGAATTCTTGCCGCACCAGTTCACTGGGCTGGGAGATCGCCTGGTGCTGGCTAACGGGATTCTGTTTCTCTCGGCCATGACGGCGGTATTAATCATTGGCTTTGGTGGGGATACACACTCGCTAATACCATTATTTGCCGTCGGTGCTTTTCTGGCGTTTACACTTTCACAGGCCGGAATGGTGGTGCACTGGTGGAAGGAAGGCGGTAAACATTGGCAGCTCAAGGCTTTCCTCAACGGGTTAGGCGCATTGGTGACCGGTATAACATCCCTGATTGTGGGCGTCAGTAAATTCAGGCAGGGTGCCTGGCTAATTACTATTTTGATCCCCGTTTTGGTATACATCTTTTACCGTATACATTTCCACTATCAGGAAGTTGCCAAACAACTGTCGATGCATGCAATTGAAAAAATCGATCGAACTCGCATTCATCCTAGAGTGGTGATCCCGATCAGTGGGGTGCATCGCGGCGTGTCGGATGCGGTCAATTATGCCCTTTCCATTTCAAAAGATGTGACCGCGGTGTATATTGAACTGAATCCTGGCAGCGGTGAAGCGATTCTTGCCAAATGGGAACATTGGTGGCCCAAAGTCCCGTTGATGATTTTGCCCTCGCCTTATCGCTCTATTGTCGGCCCGCTGTTGGATTATCTGGATCAGACCGATGATGCCCACGCCGATGGACAACTCGCCACATTGGTATTGCCTGAATTTGTCCCAAGCAAGTGGTGGCACGGCTTGCTTCACAATCAGACTGCCTGGTTGATTAAAGCTGCCCTGCTCTACCGGCGGCGTCATTTGGGCTATCAACGCGCAATCATTGATGTGCCCTATCACCTGGAGCGATAATTTTTATAGGGTCT
>CALCSH010000231.1 GCA_937893815.1 uncultured Anaerolineae bacterium
CCCCATATATTCCGGCGGACATCTCCGTCATCGGCTTTTTGCAGTAGAGTCTTATTTTGATTTTCTTCGAACCTATGTGTATTATGTGTATTCGTGGTTCAGAAATCTAGTGCTTCCAAATAGCCGTCTAGCATCACATCCAGGCCAAAGGCTTGTTCGGCTCGAATGCGGGCGGCGGGGCGGAATTTTTCTTGATTCAGTAAAATTTCGGTGGCTGCGGTTGCTAATGCCGGGATGTCTGGCGGATCCAAATTCCAGGGATCACCACCATAGGCCACCACTCGCCCGGCCTGACCGGTCACTAATTCGGCCAACGCGCCGGTATCAAAGGCCAGCACCGGGGTGCCACAAGCCAACGCTTCAATCACCGAGTTTGGACAGGCGGCGTTAATATCAGAGGCGTAGAGTAGATGGGCAGCGGAGTCAATCTCAGGAATACGCTCCGGGGACACTAACCCCAGCCAGCGCAGCGCAGCAGAAGTGCGTTGCTGCCAGTGAACTTGAACCGCATCCGAGACGCGTCCAGCGATCAAGAGTTCAACGGGTTTACCCAATGTAGTGCGATGATTATTATTCAAAAACTCGACCAGTTCTACGGCGCTTTCCAGGCCCAGTTCGTAGCCGCCCATCAAGGAGCCTTCGACTAAGAGAAGTTGGAAAGAAGAGGGTGGAGGTTTGAGGTTGTATGGTGTGTCAGGTGTATAGATATCCAGGTTTACGCCGTTGTAAATGACAGAACTGGGCACAGGGATTTTGCCATAAACGCGCTCCCACCAGGTTTTGGAAAATTCGCTCTGGTAAATAATATGGTCAGCCAGATGCGTGCGGATGAAGTTGAGATTCCAATTGCCGTATTCGGAACGCAGATAATGACGAATCCCGGTGGAGTGCTTGCGATGCAACCAGTTCATACCATTCAGGCGCTGGACAATGCGCACACCGCGGCGTTTGGCGCGCCATAGGGAAAGGAGGTAGCGGGTACCACCGATGACGAGCAACGCGTCAGGCGTCGAGTGCTGGATGTCATTGGTAATTTCGATGCCGCGAGATTGCAAGCCAGTGATGAATTTGGCTCGAAAAGAAACCATACCGCCAACACCATGAACGTGAGGAATAACAGCAATTCGTTTCACGCTTCCCGTTTTCCGACACAACGTGCTGGGATACCGGCCCAAAGCTCATTCTCCCCCACAGATTGTAGCAAAACAGCATTCGCTCCGATAACGGTTCCCTGTCCAACTCGCAGAACACCCGATTTGCAGAGCACTTTGCAACCCGGAGAGAGAATGACATCATCTTCGATGACGATGCGCTCGAATTTCGATTGACTGGCCGGGCGGTAAATGTCGGCGCGGCCGAGGGTCACGCCAGGATAAATTTTGACGCGGCTGCCGATTATGGTGTGGCGGTGAATGACGATGCCAAAGCCACCGTGGGCAATTTCCAAATCATCGCCGATTGCAACCGAGCGCGGCATTTCCACACCCAGGAGTTTGAGAGTGTAGTAGGCAATGCGGCCCAGGATATGATTTTTGCGGAGATAGGTCAGTCGGGTGATGAAATCCATAACGGTTGCAGGTGATCAGCGGGGATATTCTAAAATAGCTTTAATTATGCGCTCGGCGGCGTGGCCATCGCCATAGGGATTGACCGCGCGTGACATGGCGGCGTGGGCTTCGGGATCATCGAGCAGACGGCTGGCCTCTTCCACGATGCGCAGCCTGTCGGTGCCAACAAGTCGCACAGTTCCAGCTTCGATGCCTTCGGGGCGTTCGGTGATTTCGCGCAGCACCAGCACGGGCACGCCCAAACCTGGAGCTTCCTCTTGCAAACCGCCCGAGTCGGTTAATACCAGCGTAGCACGCTTGAGTACATGCACCAGTGGTAGATAATCCAGCGGAGGCAACAGGATAATATTTGGGACATCGCCAAGCAAGCGGTAAACCGGTTCTTGTACATTCGGGTTGAGATGCACGGGGTAGACAATCCGCACATCTAAATATTTTTCTGCCAAATCGCGTAATGCAGCACAGATATGTTCTAAGGGTGCGCCAAAGTTCTCGCGACGATGGGCGGTCACTAAAACGAGTCGGGTGTCGGATGTCGGGACGTCTCGCAACGATAACTCAAAATCCTGATTGGCGACCCACTGCAGGGCGTCGATGACAGGGTTGCCGGTAACGACGATCTGCTCGATGGGGACATTTTCTCGCAACAGGTTTTGGCGAGACCTTTCGGTGGGGGCAAAGTGCAAATCGGCGACGACTCCGGCGACGCGGCGATTGATCTCTTCGGGGAAGGGTTGCCATTTGTCGTTGGTGCGCAGACCGGCCTCGACATGCCCAACTTTGACTTGCCGATAATAGGTCGCGAGCGCAGCCGCCATCACCGTGGTGGTATCGCCCTGCACTAGCACCCAATCTGGCTGAAGATCGGCCAGGACGGGGTCGATGGCCATGAAGACGCGGGCGGTCAGATTGGCGAGCGTCTGGCCGGGTTGCATCAAGTCGAGGTCCACATCGGGAGTGATTTCGAAGAGATCGAGTACTTGATCGAGCATCTCGCGGTGCTGAGCGGTGACACAGACGCGCGCATCTACCCCGGGGGTGCGAGCCAGTTCCCGTACAATAGGGGCCATTTTGATGGCTTCGGGGCGGGTACCAAAAATAGATAAAATACGCATGGTAGCAGGTTGATAGTTGAAAGTTGCCAGTTTACAGGGTGTCAGATTACCAATCGCGATCAGCGGGCGACTGTGCCAACGCCAAGACGAGTTACGGCAAATCCGGCTTGCTGCCAGGTTTGAATATCCCACAGGTTGACAGTATCTACTATGAGACGAGCGCTGGTTTGCGCGGCCACGGCATCGGGGGTAAGTTCACGTAAGGGGGTATGCGCCACCAGCAGGAGCAGCAAGTCACTCCCCAGCAAAGCGGTTTCCAGGCTGGGGGCGATGCGAATCCCCGGAATGTCCGCATCCAACTTAAAAGGTTCATAGGCAGCCACTTCAGCGCCTTCGCCCATCAACAAACGGACAATTTCAATCGCCGGGCTTTCACGTAGATCATCAACATCGGGCTTATAGGCCAGCCCCAGAGCGCTGATCTTGCGGCCGGTAAGTGAACCACCCAATACGCGGCGGGCGAGTTCAACCACAAATTTCGGCTGGGCATCGTTGACGTTACGAGCCGTATAAATCAGCGAGGTGATGTCGGGAGCAGCTTCGACTAAAAACCAGGGGTCCACGCTGATGCAGTGGCCGCCCACGCCGGGGCCAGCGCGGACAGGCAGGAACTCCGCGCGCTCTTCGG
>CALCSH010000232.1 GCA_937893815.1 uncultured Anaerolineae bacterium
AGCCCCATGCGATTTGGTGTGACAAGTTTTTTTAAGGTAGTTGTTCGTGCATCGATCCAGTTTTTACCCATTGTTGGGTGTTTTACTCCTTAACAAAGAACCATACTACAGTAGTTGCGGGCCTTTGTGGTTATATGCGTTCAATTGGCATCCATATACCGGGTTCTAGCATTATTTCCTTACGCAATATCGAGATGGCCTTTTCTTGCTGGCTTTCGAGCATGACCTTAATTGTATCAGGCCGAATTTCAAAATGATACCGATCACCCCTAAAGCCTATGTTGAAGCGCAACTCGCGCCAGGTGGCAGGCAACTTGGGATTCAGCTTGAGCATCTCGCCATCATAATCCAGGCCAGCGAACGCGCGCAAGGCGAAGAGCACCGTGCCGGTCATCACGCCAGCGTGGATACCTTCTTTCGTTGTGCCGCCCTGAATATCGACATAATCGCTCTGCAAGGCTTGCATGTAAAGCTGCCATCCTAAATCGATGTCGCTGATGGTGTGTGCCAGATAGGCGTGTACCAGGCGGCTGAGCGTGGAACCGTGCGACGTGCGGTTGAGATAATAGTGAAGATTCTTTCGTAGAAGATCATCCGGGGGTGTATATCCCAACTGACGCAGGATTCCTTTGACCGGCTCTTCACCGAGTACATAAAATGCCATCAGGGCATCTGCTTGCTTGGCAACTTTGTAGGCATCTGGTGATTTGCCTTCTGCTTTGAGGATACGATCCATGCGATGGATATTGCCATATTTCTGGCGGTAGGCGTCCCAATCCAGTTCCTCTAGATCAAAATAGCCATCATATTGTTCGAGGATGCCATCTTCGGAGAGGGGCAGACGCAATCGATGAGCGATCTTGCGCCAGCGTTGCAATTCGGCCTGTGAGAGCTGGATGCGACCTCGTAGTAGCTCGCGCGCTTCAGGCTGCATTCTGTCGAGTAGGTCAAAAGCGCGCTGCAAAGCCCAGGCCACGAGAATATTGGTGTAGCTATTATCTTTCAGCCCGCCCTGTTTGGCGTCGGGATATTTCTCATGAAACTCGTCCGGCCCCATCACCCCGGCGACGGAGTAGCGACCGCTATCTTCATCGAAGTCGGCTTTTCCAGCCCAGAAGCGGCAAATCTCCAGGAATAGCTCGGCACCGTAGTTCTCCAGAAAATCGCGGTCATCGTTGATCCACAGGTATTCCCATACGTTGTAAGCCACTGCCAGACTGACATGGCGTTGCAGGGTACTGTAATCTTCGCCCCATTTTCCGGAGAGCGGATTGATGTGTAGGGTTTGGGTTTCTTCTCCACCGCTGCTGCCACTTTGCCAGGGGAACATGGCTCCCTCGAAACCGTGTTGACGGGCGTACTCCCGCGCCGCGTCCAGGCGGTTGTAGCGATACATGAGAATTGCGCGCGCTGTCTTGGGTAGATGAAGATTGAGGAAAGGTAGAATATACAACTCGTCCCAGAAGATATGTCCGCGGTAGGCTTCGCCGTGCAGCCCGCGCGCCGGAATTCCAGCATCAAGTTGAGCGTTGTGCGGTGAGGAAGTTACAAACGTATGATAAAGGTGCAGCCGCAGCAATTTTTGGGCGGTGCGGTCGCCGGTGATCTGGATATCAGCTTTCCCCCAAATACCATCCCAGGCCCGGGCGCTGGCTTGCAGCAAGGTGTCGAAAGAATCTTCGGGTTTCAGGGCAGCTTGCGCCGCGGTCAGCGGATTGCTGACTCCATATTGGTGGGATGTGTAAATTGCCACCAGCTTGTCCACCGTTAAGGATGCGCCCATCGGTACGGCGATCTCAAAGGTGGTAGTCACCTGTCCGGGGCGAGAATCCAGCCTGAGATTGGGCTGAACAGCCTGTCCATTCAGGGCAATTTGCAACCGGGCCGCCTCACCAATTGTCACCGCGGATTGATTGGTCTTCACCAAAAGTGAACTGATATTGGCGTTTCCATCTTCGGCGACCGGCTCCAGATGTTTGGAATTCAGCTCACGATAACGCGCCACCCCGGCGTTGATGATGTCGCCATCCAGTGTGGAGCGCACGCTGATGCTCTCGTCGTAATTAATCGGAGTGATGCGATAGCGCAACCCGGCTCGGTGCGGGTCATCCATGCTGGCGAACCGCCATGATTCCAGGCGAGTTTCTCGCCCAAGCTCGTCGCGCACGATCAAATTGCGCTGCAAAATCCCGTTGCGCAAATTCAGCCGTCGGGTAAACTGGATGATCTCCGTCCGGTTGGGGTCAAACCACTCACCATCGCTGATCTTGAACGTCAGCGGCAGCCAGTTGGGGGCGTTGACGAAATCTTGGTTGCCCACCATGCGCCCGCCGACTTCGGATTCCAACCGGTTGTACAGGCCGGCGATGTAGGTGCCGGGATAATTCGTACCGTTGGCGGTGGTCTCTTCCAGCGCGCCGCGCGTGCCGAAAAAGCCGTTACCGACTGTCAGTAGGGCTTCGCGCGTGCCTTCCTTCTCCGCATCATAATCGTAGTAGCTGATGCTCCATTGCTCTTCGGGCAGGTGTTTGGTCATCCAATCTTCGATTTGCTGCAAGTCGATTTCGGCCATATCGCTGACCACAATATCGGCGCCATTCCATAGCAACGCGGCGGCGTTGTCTTCGCGGGCGATGCCTAGCACCAACCCGAAATTCCCGTTCTGCCCGGCCTGTACGCCGGAGATGGCATCTTCGACGACCACCGCCCGATCGGGATGCACGCCCAAATTTTGGCAGGCCGTGGTGAAGATATCAGGCTCGGGTTTGCCTTTCAATCCCAATTCCGCTGAAACCACGCCATCGACACGTGTTTCGATTAAGTCTAGCATCCCGACCGCGGCCAGCACGCTCTCGGCGTTTTTGCTGGAGGAGGCCACGCCTACGTGGATACCGGCGGCACGCAACTCGTGAATGAATGCTACGGTGCTCTCGTACACAATCACGCCACCCCCGCGGATGGTCTCGTTGAAGAGTTCATTTTTGCGATTGCCCAGCCCACAAATGGTTTCTTGCTCAGGCAGATCGTCGGAATCGCCGAAGGGTATATCGATACCGCGCGATTCTAGAAATGAAGCCACGCCTTTG
>CALCSH010000233.1 GCA_937893815.1 uncultured Anaerolineae bacterium
CCCCCATATATTCCGGCGGGAACACCTGCACGGTAGTTTTTTCAGTGGAGTCAACCTTCCATCTGCAACATCTTTCTATGCTAGAATTGTAGCCATGTTCAAGCTAGCTGGCAGATACCTCCTGCTGGGCCTGATACTGGCGCTGCTTCCCACTCGCGCAGATGCGCAAAGCGCCGCCCGGGCCATCTTGCTCCCACTCAATACCAGTGCATTTCCCGAAATCTCCTCCTATCTGCAGGTCTACGATAGCAATGGTAATTTTGTACATGCGCTGACCGGCGAAAACGTGGTCATCAACGAAGATGACAAAGCACTGCCGGTAAGCAAACTGCGCGAACTGACCCCCGGCGCCCAGTTTGTGGTTGCATTGAATATGGGGCCAGCCTTTGCCATACAGGATGGCGAAGGTTTCACGCGCATTGAACGCGTGAAGCAAGCGCTCAACACCTGGATCAGCACCTATCCCGATCAGAATAATGACGATCTTAGCATCCTGACCAATGATGATTTTGAAGGGCTGCACTACAACCGCCCGGTAGCCTGGTTATCAAAATTTCGCCAGTACGAACCGAATTTCGATAACGCTGTCCCCAGCCTGGATCTGCTCGCCCGCGCGATTACTACTGCTGCTGAGCCATCGCAACCCGGCACCGGACGCGGCATTTTGCTGATCACGCCCATCCCCGGCGAAGATAGCCTGGCCGCTCTCCCCAGCCTGGCCGCGCTTGCCAAACAAAGCGAAATCCGCGTTTATATCTGGATGGTTTCCTCACGCGCCTTCTACGACAGCGTTGGAGCGCAACAACTGACCCAATTTGCCCAACAAACCGGGGGACAGTTGTTTCCCTATTCCGGTGAGGAAACACTGCCCGCGGTTGATCCGTATATCGATCCCTTGCGTTATACCTACACACTGAGCTACCAATCGCAAATCTCAGAAGGGGCCACCCACCAGGTCAGCGCTCGGGTCACTCAAAATTTTCTCGACACAACCAGCCCAGCCACAGCCTTTGAACTCAGTGTCCAGCCGCCAAATCCGATCTTCATTTCGCCGCCGCTAGAAATTCAACGCACCGAACAAAAAAACTCTAACCAGGGAGCCGCAGTTCAACCCCAATTTGATCCTTCAACTCAAACCCTGGAAATTCTCGTCGAATTCCCCGATGGATTTTCCCGCGCCTTGCAGCGCACGAGTTTATATGTCGATGGCGAAATTGCCGCCGAAAACACAACCCCTCCCTTTGATCAATTCACCTGGAATATCAACGATTATACAAAAGATGCTTCCTCGCTCATTTGGGTTGAAGCCGTCGATGAATTAGGGTTGCGCGGCAGCAGTATTGAGCATCAGGTCAACGTGCTCGTTCATCTGGCACCCTTTAGCTTGGTCAATCTCGTTCGGCAGAATATTCCTTTGGCGGCTGGAATTGGTGCGGCTCTGGCACTGAGTATCGTAGCGTTTCTACTGATCGTCCGTGGCAACCTACGCCCCAAAACCATGGGACGGTTGCTGCTGCGCAAACGCGCGGCCACGCCATCAACGCCGGATACAGCGCAAGGCGAATCAGCGCCTGTAGCAGAATCAACCCAAAAAGCAACGCCTGCCAAACCCGCCCGCCGACCCATCTCACACTGGGTGAACCGCATTGCCTGGCCCAAACGCAGTGGAATAACACATGAACCTGCGTATCTTGAACTCGATGCCGAGCATCGCATTCCTCTGCTCCAACGCGAGATAACATTCGGCAGCGACCCGCTACATGCCAGCATCACATTCGACGATGGAGCGGTTGATGCGTTACACGCCCGCCTGATACGCCGGGAGGATGACAGTTTCTATCTTTACGATGAAAACTCATTCGCCGGCACCTGGCTCAATTTCCAACCCATCACTACCGAGGGCGCGCAGCTGCACCACGGTGATACAATTCTCATCGGACGCGTTCAATTCCAGTTTAAAATTAGCGATATTCAGAAAATCGCCAAACCAAAAATTATTTCCCAGGAGTCCCTGTGATCCCAAAAGAAAATGCGCATCTGGACATTGCCGCCATCACGCACCCAGGCATGAGCGGCAAAAACAACGAAGACCGCTATGGCGTGTCGGCACATATTCTCAGCGAAAAGACCCCAACCCCGTCTTTACTGGCGATAGTAGCCGATGGCATTGGCGGACATCAGGCCGGAGAAATTGCCGCAGAAATCGTGGTAGAAACTATCAGCAGCAGCGTCGCCGACAGTCGAGCAGATGATCCGCCGGGTATTTTAGAAAAGGCGATTATCGATGCTGGGCAGGCAGTTCACGCACAATCGACATCGAGCGCCAC
>CALCSH010000234.1 GCA_937893815.1 uncultured Anaerolineae bacterium
AAAATCTGCCCTGGTGGCGGCGCTGACCAATGCCGACCCCGAGGTGGCAGCCTACCCCTTCAGCACCTGGGTGCCCACCCCGGGCATGGCGCAGATCGAAAATATCCAGGTGCAGTTGATCGACACGCCGCCGCTGGATGCCGAATTCGTTGATCCCGAACTCTTCAACCTGATCGATCGCGCCGATATGGCCCTACTGATCGTAGACCTACTCGCCGATCCTATCGGACAAATTGAAGATACGCTGGCGTATCTGGCCGAACATCGCATTGTGCCCGAATATGCCCGTGAACAGTACGATGGCGAACTGCGCATGAAAATCATGCCGATTCTAGGCGTTGTCAACAAGACCGATACGGCACAGCAGGATAAAGATTTTGAGGCATTATGCGAGTTGCTGGAAGGGGAAGAATGCCCGCTGCTGCCCATCTCGGTGACGCAAGGACGCTATTTTGATCGTCTGAGGCAAAACATCTACAAAAAACTGGGCATTATGCGCGTATATTCGCGTCCGCCCGGCGCGGAACCTAATTTTGAAGCGCCGTTTGTGCTCAAAATTGGCGGCACAGTGGAAGACTTCGCCGGGAAAGTACATCAGGATTTCACGGAAAATCTCAAATCGGCGCGGGTGTGGGGCAGCACCGCCTTTGAGGGGCAAATGGTCAGCCGCGAATATGTGCTCACCGAGGGTGATGTAGTGGAGCTAAAAACAGACCGATGACGGATGACGGAAGACCGGGTTTGATATTCCGTCTCCCGCCACAAGGAAAACAATGACAACAATAACTTACACCCCCATTGGCATCATCCATAGCCCTTTTACCGAGATCGAAGGAATGCCAATCCAGCCCACAGGTGCAGTGGGTATCCTGGGACAGGTGGAAATCTATTCTGAATTCCAGGCCGGACTGACCGATCTGGATGGGTTCTCGCATATCATCTTGCTGTATCACTTGCATCGTTCTGAGAGCTTCAAGCTGTGCGTGACCCCGTTTCTCGATGATCAGCCGCGAGGGCTGTTCGCCACGCGTGCGCCGCGGCGGCCCAACCCGATTGGGCTGTCGGTCGTGCGATTGGTACGCTGTGATGGGCATATTTTGCATATCGAGGGGGTAGACATACTGGATGGCACGCCTCTACTCGACATCAAGCCCTATATCCCTACCTTTGAACCGGAGGAGACTATTCGTACCGGTTGGATGGAAAAATCTAGAAGAGCGGTCGAAAAGAAGCGCTCCGATGATCGCTTTCGATAAAAAAGTGACTGTCACCTGCTATGTGACAGTCACTTTTTTGTACTAACTCATCCCCGTCAACACCCGGCGACATAAATCGGTTTGCAGAAGCTGTTCAGGATCGCAGAATTGTTTTAGCGCGTAAAATTTCGCCAGTGCTTTACCCCCCTTGCTATCGTGAAACTATCAATGCCACCCAATCTTCAATCTGCTGTTGGGCGACAATTTTCAGGTGATATTTTTCGAGAGCACCCTGCATATTGGGCATCTGCTCTTCGAGAATGCCAGAGAGTAGCAATTTTCCACCGGGAGCGATCAGGTCAGCCAAGCCAGCTTCCAGCAGTTGGATGAGGATATGCGCCAGGATGTTGGCGACCACCAATGGGGCTTGCATCACTGTGAAAATGCCTTGTTTGATATCTTCCACCGAGCCGCGCACAAACCAGCTTTGTCCGGCGACTTCGTTGAGGTGGGCATTTTCCTCGGCGGCGGTAATCGCATCGGATTCCGTATCCACACCAAAGGCGCGTGCTGCGCCCAGTTTCAGCGCCGCAATCGAGAGAATCCCCGATCCACAGCCAATATCCAATAGATCAACCCCAATCAGGTTTTCAGAAAGTTGGCTGGATTCCATCATCTCCAAACAAAGCTGGGTGGTAGGGTGGGTGCCAGTGCCAAAGGCCATGCCAGGATCAATGCGAATTGGAATGCGGTTTTCGGACGGGATATCGAGCCAGCTAGGGACAATCAGCAAATGCTCGCCGATATGGATCGGGTGAAAATGTTCTTTCCAGGCTTCAGCCCAGTTGATTTCTTCAATTGGAGTGAACTGCGCTTCTGGCAGTGGTTGAATACGCCCCAAAAAATAAAGCCCTTCCTCAATGCGCTGGCGGGTTTCTTCAAGCTGCGCGTCAAATGGTAGATAACCGCAAACTTTGAGCGGCCCAATCGGGTAGCCAGGCCCTTCGAGGTCGAGGGCAATCGCCGTACTCTCAACAACCACACCGCCGGGAACATGCCGCGCCAAAACATCGGCTACAGCCTCCGCCAGCTCGCCATCTACGGTGAGCGAAACTTCGAGCCAGTTCATCCGCCGATGACGTCTTTCAAGCGGTCGAAAAAGCCGCGCTCCTGAGGTGTCACCTCGGTACCCAGGCTATTGGCTAATTTTTCGAAGATCACGCGCTGTTCATCACTGAGCGTGCGGGGAATATCGACATTGATTACCACGAGCTGGTCGCCGCGATGATTGTTGCGCAGATGAGGTACTCCCATGCCGCGCATGCGTATGATTTTACCTGGCTGTGTGCCAGATGGAATTTTGAGCAGCGTATCGCCATCTACGGTGGGAACTTGAACTTCGTCGCCGAGGGTGGCCTGGGCAATATTGACATTCAGATCGAGCAGAATGTCGTTCTCGCGGCGACGGAAATATTTGTGCTGTGCGACTTGAATCACCAGATAGAGATTGCCGGGAGGTCCGTTATTGACGCCAGGTTGGCCCTCGCCGCTCAAGCGGATCTGCGTGCCAGTGTCTACCCCCGCCGGGATGTTGACAACTTTCTTGCGGGTTTGGCGTACCAACCCCTGACCATTGCAGAGGTCGCACGGCGTAACAATCACTTCGCCTTTGCCACCGCAGGTCGGGCAGGCCGTCACCTGCACCATTGAACCGAGGATCGTTTGGCGCGACTGGCGCACTTCGCCCTGACCGTTGCACGTGGCGCAGCGCGTGGGCGTTGTGCCTGCCTTGGAGCCGGAACCGTTACAAACGGTACAGCTTTCGTTTCGAGTGATTTCGATCTCTTTTTCAACGCCAAAAACAGCTTCTTTAAATTCCAAATGCACGCGGTACTGTAAATCGGCACCGTGGCGCGGAGCGTTGCGTGAGCGTGAATTTGATCGTCCGCCAAAACCGCCAAAGCCAAAACCAAAGAGTTCCCCGAAAATATCGCTGAAATCAACGGTGTTCCAATCGGGGACGCCGCCAGCACCTTGTACTCCGGCATAACCAAAACGGTCATACGCGGCGCGTTTCTCTTGATTCGAGAGCACGGCATAGGCCTCGTTAATTTCCTTGAATCGTTCCTCGGCATCCGGCGCATCGCTGACATCAGGATGATATTGACGCGCCAAACCTCGGAAGGCCGATTTAAGCTCGTCTCCCGAGGCGCTTTTGGGTACACCTAAAATTTCGTAATAATCTCGTGGCATAATTTCGATTTATGACTCTACTGCAAAAACCCTTCACCGCCGAGAACGCGGAGAGCGCAGAG
>CALCSH010000235.1 GCA_937893815.1 uncultured Anaerolineae bacterium
GGAACTGACAAGGAAGGAAGATTCGTTTTGTACTATAATTGCGCATCCGGAGCGATCCGACAGGATAAAGCCAGGAAATCTTGAAGAAATTCAGGTTTCCTGGCTTTATCATGCGTGCGACTCAACCTATTCATTGGGGGCTTTGGAAATTGTTTTGATGATTTCCAAAGCACATATTTCTCATTGTTGAACTGGAGATCGATAATTGCCTAAGATACTTTCAGGTTTTTCACAAACAACCCGCGCCTATATGGCGCTGGGCTTTGGATTGGTTAGTCTGGGATTTTCAGCCATTTTTGTACGCGGCGCAGATGCTCCCGGAACGATTACGGCTTTCTATCGCATGGCAATTGGCTCAATGGTGATGGTGCTTCCCTTTGCGAACCAGTTCCGCAAAAACACAACCATCCGGCCGGAGCGGAGTGGTGTGTTTCTGGCCATTCTGGGAGGCGTTTTCTTTGCGTGTGACCTGATCTTGTGGACGACCGGCATCGGGATGAGTGGTGCTACGATCCCCACGCTGATGTCAAATATTGCGCCTTTGTGGGTGGGATTAGGAGCCTGGTTGATTTTTCGAGAGCGGCAAGGGGTGCGCTTTTGGATGGGCCTGATGGTAGCAATTGCCGGAGCGGCGATTATTCTTGGCCAGGATTTTTCGAAAGCCAGCAATGTTGGGATGGGCAGTTTATTGGGATTAGGTTCAGGCATTTTCTATGGTGCCTATTATCTAACAACACAACGCGCTCGCAGAGCCATGCGCACGCTGACCTATTTTTGGATATCGACCGCTACTTCAATGGTTTTATTATTGTTGGTCAATCTGATAGTAGGACGTCCTTTCACTGGTTACGATGCTTTTACCTATGCGATGTTTTTGGGTATTGGCCTATTGGTACAGGTGATGGGCTGGCTGGCGATCAACTACGCACAGGGGTTTTTACCCGCTGCGGTGGTTTCATCCACATTGTTGGGGCAACCTGTGCTGACGGGGGCGATTGCCTGGCCTTTATTGGGCGAAATATTAAATCTATGGCAAATTTTCGGTGGTGCAGCGGTAATAGTAGGCGTATATTTGGTTCATCGCAGCCGGATAAGGGAATAAGCTATGCCTTCTAAAAAAGAAATCACCTGGAAAGGGTTACTGAATCTTTTCGTCGTTTATATTGTTTGGGGAAGTACATATCTGGCAATTCGGGTAGCCGTGCGAAATGGATCTGGTTTCCCGCCGTTTGCAATGGGGTGGACGCGTGTTTTCATTGCCGGAATAATTCTTCTGGCATGGGCGCGTCTGGCAAAATCGCGAGTTCGCCTTTCTCGGCAAGAATTCATCACCCTGTTGATATCCGGCTTGTTGTTATGGGCTGGGGGAAACGGTTTGGTGAATTGGTCAGAACAACGCACCGATTCGGGGCTGACCGCTCTGATGATTGCCGCGACCCCGATTTGGGTCGCAATTATCGAGGCGATACTGGATCGTCGCTTGCCATCCTGGCGGATGGTAGCATCGTTAGGGATTGGTTTCTCGGGGATTGCTGTACTCAGTTGGCCAGTGATCTCGCAAGGTATTCGAGCTGATGTGCTGGCAATTGTGGGGCTGTTATTTGCTGGTTTCAGTTGGGGACTGGGGACAATTCTCCAGGGACGCCGCCCGGTGGGCGTCAAGGGCTCCGCTAGTTCTGGCTATCAGCAGCTTTTTGGCAGCTTAGGTTTTATCGTGTTGTTTTTTGTCAGCGGCGAACCCATCCCACACCCAACCCCCGAAGCCTGGTGGGCGGTTGCCTATTTGATTGGTATCGGCTCTCTTTTGGGGTTCACGTCTTACGTGCGCGCAATTCAATTGCTACCCACATCGATTGTGATGACGTATGGATATGTCAATCCTGTAATTGCGGTTTTCCTGGGCTGGCTCATATTGGGTGAAGCCATAACTCCCTGGACGCTTGCAGGAGCACTGCTTGTGCTATTGGGCGTAGCCGGGGTATTCAACGAACGCAGGTCATAAGTTCGGTCTCTGGGTATCCCCGCGGCAGTTCCTAAAGTCTCCTTAAGTTCGTTTGCTGCTCATCTTTCGTGTATAATCTAATCAGCACGCGGCCCTGGCATCGAAGCAATCAAGTTCTTGGAGCACCTATGCGAGCTTTGGAAATCATAGAGAAAAAACGCGATAAACATGAACTTTCTCAGGCAGAAATTGAGTTTTTCATACAAAATTATGCCAATGGGGATATTCCTGATTACCAGGCTTCGGCCTGGGCAATGGCCGTTCTCCTCAATGGTATGTCTCCACAAGAAACCACCGATCTGACTCTGGCAATTGTGGCTTCCGGTGAAACCATCAACTTGTCGCAAAGTGTGCCTGTCGCCGTCGACAAACACTCCACCGGGGGCGTTGGCGATAAAACCACCCTGGTTGTTGAACCGCTGGTTTCGGCATGCGGATTGCCGGTTGGCAAAATGTCGGGACGCGGTCTCGGTTTTAGTGGCGGAACACTCGATAAAATCGAATCCATCCCTGGTTTTCGCATTAATCTGACGACAGAAGAATTCCTGCTTCAACTTGAGCAGGTTGGCCTGGTGCTGGCCGGTCAGACTGCCGATCTGGCCCCCGCTGATGGTAAATTATACGCCCTGCGCGATGTCACCGGCACCGTTCAGTCGATACCGCTGATTGCTTCTTCGGTGATGAGTAAAAAAATTGCCGGAGGCGCACACGCTATCGTTTTGGATGTCAAAGTGGGGCTGGGCGCATTCATGTCAAACAAGGAAGATGCGTACACGCTGGCGAAATTGATGGTCGATATCGCCCACTTGGCGGGTCGCAAGGCCGTGGCGTTGATCTCGGACATGAATCAGCCCCTGGGGCACGCGGTCGGAAATGCGCTGGAAGTGAAGGAAGCCATTCAAACGTTGCATGGTGGTGGCCCGAAAGACTTCAAAGCTCATTGCATGGAAGTGGCTGCGCACATGTTAATCTTGGGGGGGGTTGCTGCCAACAAAGTGGAAGCTGACATGCTGGCAAGTGAGGCTTTAGCCGATGGCCGAGCCTGGAAGCGATTCCGCGAATTGGTGATTGCTCAGCATGGTGATGTTGCCTATATCGATAACCCTGCCTTACTTCCCCAGGCCGAGTTGATCGAGATTGTGCTGGCACCGCGCTCCGGTTACCTGAAAGAGATCAATGCGCGGATAATTGGTGAAACCGCGGTGATTCTAGGAGCTGGTCGCACGAAAAAAGGCGATCCGATTGACCATGCCGTTGGAATTGAGGTTCACCACAAAGTTGGCGATTACCTCGAGAGCGGCAGTCCGCTTTTTACCCTGCACGCCAATGATCGTGCCATTCAAGCCGAAGCTCGTCAGAGTTTACTCGATGCACATATTTGGAGCGATACTCCGGTTAGGGCATTGCCGCTATTTTATGGGGTCATTGAATAGGAATTTTAGCGCATCCAGTGGGAATTTTAGACCCCTGAGATTTTTAAATCCAGGGGTCTTTTCGTCACCCGAAAAGCTTTACCGGCTGATGTCGGTACGTATCGAGGGGCATCTCGCCGCGGGTCAGTGCCAGCAAGGATTGAGTCAGCAAGGCATTGACAGGTGTTGGGATGCCGAGCAGCTTTCCAGCTCGAACCACCGCTCCGTTGAGATAATCGACTTCGCTCTTGCCGCTGCCGTTATGCAGGTCTATGTGGAAGGAAGGCATTTTCCCGCCGCGACCGCTGCCAACGGCTTTGGTGAGCAGGGGACGAGAAATTACCATAGGCAGCCAACGCACGGCGAAGGCCAGCGCTCGCACGGGCGTGCCGGGTAAATCCACAACGTGGATGCCCTGCGCGCGCATTATATGCAGGGCTTCCCGCAATTGTGTCATTTCGAGGGCAAAAATGCCTGGATGGGCGAAAATTTCTGCCGGGGTCATATCCAAAACGGCGGCGCTGGCGTTGGCAATTAGATTGGTGAGCATCTTCGACCATTTCATGTCGGTGGCACACGCAAAAAGCTGCGCGTTCACCCCGGCATCCGTCATCGCCTGGGTAAGTTCGTCTGCCAGCGGGTGTTCATCGGCGATGCCCAGCCCGCGCAATTTTTCCAGCGTAATATCTCCGGCGGCGTTGCGGCCAATGGCGCTGGTGACAGTACCAGCGATGATATTTTCGCGGCCAAGCGCTGCACCCAGGGCGAGTTCGTTATCGACTCCATTGGAGAGGCAGAGTATCGCGGGGAGTGGAGTGTGCAGGGTGGAGAGCGAGTCAATAAATGCGGATGTGTGGTAGGACTTGAGCGCGAAGATAGCGATATCATACTCGCTGGTGGCAAGCGCCTCTTCGAGTGAGCCGACCACCACCGGGTCGGGAATAAGATGTTCCCCGCTCCGGAGTTGGAGTCTCAGGCCGCGGGCGAGCAAATCTTTGGCAACCTCAGGCCGCTCCACGAAGGCGACTTGATGTCCTGCCAACGCCAAACTCCCGCCGATATAGGTGCCAATTGCACCAGCCCCCAGGGTGAGTATCTTAAATTTTCTCATGGTTAGAAATTCTCTGATGGCAAGTGTGTATAGTTGTTGAGATCATCGAGTACCCAGAGATGTTTTTTGGGCAGGAATCGCAAGTTGGCCGTGGCTGTGTTTTTGAAAGCAATATGCAATTGATTTTGCGGGGCGATGCCTAAAATGGCAAAGATAAATCGACTCAGAATCGCACCATGCGCCACAACCAGAAAGCGTCCGGGGGGTAAATTCATCAGATCTTGCACATTGCGACTGGCTCGTAAAAAGACCTCCCAGCGGCTTTCGCCATCGCCACCAATTTTCGCGTAGAGGTTATCCCAGGGAATATCCTGACGTTGGTTGATCTCATCGCCGGTGAGGCCATTCAGTTGGCCCCAGTCAAATTCAATCCAGGCCGGGTTGCTCTCTACCGGAACTTGTAATTTTTCTGAAATAATTTGGGCGGTTTGGTAGGCGCGTTGGAGTGAGCTGGTGATAATTTTGTCGAATCTGGTTCCATCGGCGGACCAGTGCTTTGCCAGAATTTCCGCTTGCTTTTGCCCATGTTCGGTGAGCGGGTAATCTAATTGCCCTTGTAGAATGCCTTTCACATTCCCCTCGGATTCACCATGACGCAGTAAGGTGAATTGATAGATGTCTTCCAAGTTATGGCTTGCAGCCTTGTGTGTGGTGTTAGGTTGGAGATGAGGTTGTTCGTTGTGCGAGTGAATCCGCCAGCGGTGCTCATTCAGGCGGTACTCCATGCGTGTGAGGCCTGTATTATTCAGTGGGAGCACGATGCCCTGGTAATTCGGGCAAGGGGTCAGGCCCAGTAGGGTGTGGAAGGCCATATTGAGCAGCGCGCCGTGCGAGACAATCAGATAACGCCCAGGGGGTTGCTGCATGATGGTTTCGATTGCTCGGGCCGCGCGCAGATATAGTTCCCATAAACTCTCGCCGGTTTGGGCGGTTGGCTGGTAGAGCGTAATTGAATCTGGCATCGGGTAGCGCTCGGCGGCGACAGCATGCGGCAACCCGGCCAGCAAGCCGTTATCGCGTTCCATCCACATCGGGTTGTAGCTCAGAGGAAGTTTCAGCGTTTTATTGATGATTTCAGCGGTTTGGCGGGCGCGAGCTAAGGGACTGGCGAAAATCTGGTCAAATGTGATCTGATTCGAGGCCCAATATTCTGCCAAGGCTTGCGCCTGGAAGCGACCATGGTCGGTAAGTGGGAAATCAGCTTGCCCCTGGTGGTAGCCCTCGGCATTACCAACCGATTCGCCGTGGCGCAGAAAGGTGATTTCATATTTTGGGGTTGGATCCGTCATACAGTTTCCCAATCTCGTGCCCCATGCAGGAATATTTCTGCGGGCATGGCGCGTTTTCCAGCAGGTTGAACGGAATCGAGCACCAGGCAACCAGCCGCGGTGCCGATGGCAGGTTTGCCTTCTCGGATGAATAACACCCCGACCCCCGGCGAAGTTGCGTCAACCGCATGCGCCTGATGAATCTTCAGAAGTTGATTCTTCCAACGCAGGGAGGCTCCTGGCCAGGGATTGAAAGCCCGCACCCGGCGGGCGAGCGCTTCGGCAGGCTGCGTGAAATCGAGTTCACCATCTTGGCGGCTTAGCATCGGTGCGTATGTGGAGAGCGTTTCATTTTGCGCCTGTGGGGGGATGCTTCCACTCAAATACGCAGGCAAAATCTCGATGAGCAGTTCTGAGCCGAGGTCGGCCATGCGATTGAATAAACATCCGGCGGTGTCTTCTGCCCCGATGGGGATGGCGCGCTGCTGGATGATAGGGCCAGTATCAAGCCCAGCATCCATTTGCATGATCGTGATCCCCGTCTGTGAGTCACCATGCAGGATGGCGGCATTGATCGGCGCCGCGCCGCGCCACCTTGGCAGCAGCGAAGCATGAATATTGATGCAGCCGAAACGCGGCAATTCGAGCACCTCTGGGCGGAGTAACTGCCCGAAAGCCGCAACCACCACCAGGTCGGGATTCCAGTTGCGCAACTGCTCCATCGACTGCGGCTCGCTGAGCCGTTGGGGTTGAATCACGGGAATCTCTAGCATGAGTGCCAATTCTTTCACCGGCGGAGCCTTGAGCGTGCGCCCGCGCCCGGCAGGGCGATCGGGCTGCGTGACAACGCCAATCACAGAATAATGTTGATGGAGCGCGGTCAGTGCGGAGAGAGAAAAATCGGGCGAACCCATGAAAACAATGCGAATTTCCATAGTCTGGATTTTAGCATATACATACAAAAAAGGATGAGTGTCGGCTTGCTCCGCACTCATCCTTTTTGGGGCTACGGGTTTTGCAAAACCAGATTCCCAGCGCCCATCTCTACGGTGATATTTAGCAATGGACCGTCTCCGGGTAGCGTGTATTCATTCCCCTGGGCTTCCCAGGCGTTGCCGCGGATCGACGCGTTCGAAAGTCCACCTTCAAGGTGCAATGCCACTCGCCTTCCTTCTGGCACGGAAATCACGATATTGCTCAGTCCTGTCTCGATGAACACATGGCAATCTTGCTGCAATTCGCCGGAAAAATCCAGAGTATAACTCCCCGCACCGCCCCGGAAGATCATTGTCTCGAAATTAGCATTGGCCAGATTTGACAACGAAATATTGGACGCTCCTGTTTCATAGCGCAGCGTATTCATCACGCTTCGATTGGGTTCGGCGAAATTGAGTTTTACTTCGGCAGCGCCATCCGTGATGTGTAAATTTTGCAAATTGAGTTCGCCCAATTCGTAGTTGCCCACATAGGCGCCAACATTGATATTCAGATCAATGGGATCGTCGCCGAGTTGGAATTCCCAATCGTTGATGATGCGCTCCTGAAAATTGGGGATGCCATTGATTTCAAGGCTGCCATTTGAAATTTCGACTCGGCTCCCCAGTGTGTTGATTTCTGGCCTCAGGTCTGGGACATTGAAGGTGGCTGTGCCTTCGAGTAGCTTGTTTTTGGCTCCGGGGGCGAGCGACAGATTCCCGGCTCCAAAGTTCAAGGTGATTTCTCGCGTTTCTGCTGCGCTACCGGCCCGCGGAATGCTGATTTCTTGGATGGTCGTTGGCCCAGTTTTGATATCGGTTGTAATGGGCAGATTGAAATTGATACCACAAGCGATCGTCAATAGAACTATTGCGGTCAGGGCGGTGAAAAGATATTTTTTGTGCATGGAATAGCCTCCAGGGTGTGCGTATTTTGGCGAAAGTAGAGCGCAGTCTGGCACCGCACTTTTTTCGGATGTTTACAAGCGAAAGTATATACGCTGGAGGTGAGTCAACGGTCGCGGAGAAACTCAGGAAAGCTTTTCAAGCCCCAGGTCGGCCCCGATCGGTCGCATGGCCTCGATAACGTTGCTGACATGCTCCCAAAGTTCAACGCCAAATTCTTCGGCGCCTTGCGTGACTTCGTCGCGGTTTACGCCCGCGGCGAAAGATTTATCCTTCCATTTTTTCTTGATGGATTTCACCTTGAGATCATCCAGTGAGCGGGATGGGCGCACCAGGGCCGCGGCTGTGATCAATCCTGTGATTTCATCACAGGCGAAAAGCGCTTTTTCCATGGTGGTGGTGCGCGGCACGCCAGTGTGCTCGGCATGACTCTGGATGGCCTGTAATATTTCTTCAGCGACGCCACGCTCTCGCAGCAGCGGGATTCCTGCCTGGGGGTGTTCTTTGAGCGTGGGGTGAATTTCCCAGTCGTAATCGTGCAGCAGTCCGGTCACGGCCCACAGTTCTTCGTCCTCACCAAATTTTGCCGCATAGAAGCGCATAGCGGCCTCCACGGCCAGCATGTGGCGCACCAGATTTTCGTTTTTGACAAATTCACGCACAATTGATAGTGCTTCTTCTCGGTTCATGGGTTTATTCCTCAATGTTTTGGCGTTTTAAAGTTTGGCTATGAAGTCCCACTCCTTTGACTTTCCGTGGTGGCCTGGCCAAGAATTTGGGATGTTTTAGTTCCTGCTATTTGGGCTGGTTTTACTATTGGTGAAAATGGGTTCTACTTCGCCAAGTACGGGCAATGGATGCAAGATATGAACTTCTAGCACAGCAACCAACGTAGCGATAGTTTCGCGAGCGTTCCAGAAGACGAGGGAACGGCGTTGATAGGTCCGCAGATCGGCTGGCGTTCCGGTGGCATTCACCCCCAACTGGTTGCACAGGTAGAGTGCGCGTGGCAGGTGAAAACTCTGCGTCACCAAAATCGCTTCATCCACCTGGAAGATGGCTTTGGCGCGGTAGCAGGTATCGTATGTGCGCCGACCTGCATAATCGAGCACGATATCTTCATCGGGGACGCCCAGAAGGAGGGCGTACTCACGCATGGCGGCTGGTTCGTTGTAATCCACGACGCGGTTATCGCCACTCATCAGCAACTTCTCGACTTTTTCCTCGAAATAGAGATGCGCCGCGGCGGTGACGCGATCGCGCAGCACCGGGGTGGGACTTCCATCTCGCCACAGACCCGCGCCAAATACGATGGCTACTCTACGAGGTTCGATGTGCTCCACCGAGGCGACACGCCGAATCGCATACAGCGCGGTCATCGTCCGCGGGACGATCAGAGCGGTTAATCCGATGGCGGCAACAATCAAGATAGTTGTCAGCATGATTTTGATGTATTTCTTAAACACGGGGGTGATTTTACCATTTCAAAGCAAAAGACCCTAAGGGTTTGGGAAACGCCCTTAGGGTCTGAATGTCAAAATGGTTTTTGCCTAGACGAAACGGGCGCGGATTTCAGCACTGATATAGTCGAGCACGGCAACGGTGATGGCGATAAACCACACGGCCATACCGGCAGAGCGATAATCGAGAATACGGATATACTGCACCAGCAAGAAACCGATACCGCCGCCGCC
>CALCSH010000236.1 GCA_937893815.1 uncultured Anaerolineae bacterium
CTGCGCAAGAAAGTGCCGCAGCTCCTGCCAACAATAATAACAGTGATGGTAAAAAATGCTACCATGCAAATCTGGAATACGAAACGGTTCCGGATGGAACTGAGTTCCTGCAAGGGCAACCGTTCACAAAAGTATGGCGTCTGAAAAATATTGGTTCCTGTGATTGGAACCGCAACTTTACATTGCGGTTTATTGACGGCGATTTGATGGGCGCTGGATCGTCGATCCCATTCCCCGACGAAACGATTCCTACCTGGGGCTACCTAAATATCGAGGTTCCCATGAAGGCGCCTCTGGAAGTCGGCACGTACCGCGGCAACTGGATGATTGTCAGTGACGATGGCAAGATATTTGGAATCGGTCCCGATGCGAAGAGCTGGTTCTGGGTCGATATCAAAGTCAAAGCCGATAAGTAAAGCAGCAAAACTGGCAGGTGTGAAAAAATTATTTTACCGAGGATACCTTCACGCAAATAGCCACTGGAGAAAAATATGAAGAAACTTACTATATTTTCACTTATCATCGTGATAGCTGTCATCCTGGCAGCTTGCAGTATCACCACATCGGCGGATGAGTCCCAGCCCGCGGCAGACGGCAGCTCAGAGGACCCGAATGCCGCCATCACGCAAGCCGTGATGACTGTGTATGCACAGCTCACTCAAACTGCCGAGGCCGCCGCGCTGACGGCGACTGCGGCGTATGTTCCTCCGCCCACGGCAATCCCCACCCAAATTCCCCCCACTGCGGCCCCTACAGAGGAATTCACCGCAACCCCTGAAATTCCACCTACGCAGGAACCATCCGCGACACCCGTCAGCAATTTGCCCTGCAACCGTGCCAACCTGGAGGGAAAAACGGTGGCGGATAATGATGTGATTTTCATTGGACGCACATTCACACAAAATTTCCGCATCAAAAACACTGGCTCCTGCACCTGGAATCAGAATTACGAACTGCGCTTCGTCCAGGGTGATCTGTTGGGAGCTGGCGCGTCTATTTCATTAACCACCGTGAATGTTCCCACCTGGGGATATGTAAATATTGATGTGCTGATGAAAGCGCCTATCACTCCGGGAACCTACACCGGCTACTGGATGTTGAAAAGCGATAAAGGTGAAATTTTCGGGGTTGGCACAGCGGCCAATAGTTGGTTCTGGGTAACGATTAAAGTCATCGACCCGGACGCCTAACCCCCACCCCTAACCCCTCCCCCGGTTTCGGGGGAGGGGAATTTTTATATCATCATTAATAAGGGGTTTTCCAGGTATTTCCCCAGTACTTGCATAAATTGAGCCGCTTCCGCGCCATCACTAACGCGGTGATCCACTGAGATGGTGGCTTTCATACGCAGGCCGGGCTTGATCTGCCCATCAGCAACAACGGGCAGATTGCGTACGGCGCCCACTGCCAAAATCGCTGCCTCGGGGGGATTGATGATGGCGATGAAATTTTCCACATCGAACATGCCTAAATTACTCACCGAGAAGGTTGAGCCTTCAATATCGTCGGGGCGCACTTTGCCTTCACGCGCTCGCCCGACCATCAACCGCGTATCCGTCGAAATCTGTCGCAGGGATTTTCGGTCAGCGTCGCGGTTCACGATGGTCAACAAGCCACCCTCTACGGCGACGGCCACACCCACGTTAACCTGAGCGTGGCGCACTATAGCACCATCGTTCAGCGAAGCATTCAGATTAGGGAACTGGCGCAACGCCAACCCGGCTGCTTTGACGATGAAATCGTTCACGGAAACTTTTTCACCCGTATCAGCCAGCGCCGAATTCACCTGCGCCCGCATTTCCATCAGGGCCGCCATATCATACTCACCGGTCACATAGAAATGCGGTAACTGCTGTTTCGACTCGCTCATGCGGCGGCCAATGGCAGTGCGGAGTTTGGTCAGTTTTACAGTTTCATCAGAGTACGATGTTTCAAAGGCCGCAGGCGTTGGGCGATGAGCGGCGGGTGGTGTAACTAGAAAAGTTTCAATATCGGCCTTGATCACTCTACCGCCGGGGCCTGTGCCGTGAATGGCACTCAGGTCGAGGGCATGTTCAGTCGCCATGCGGCGGGCGATGGGAGATGCTTTGACTCCGCCAGGGAGTTGGCCTTCCTCCGGGGTAGATGCGCCCCCTGAGATGGAGTCCGACGGGGCTGCCTCGGGGCTGACTTCAGCTTCGGGAGCGGAAACCGCGCCTTCGGGCTGCGCCACGCCACCAGTCAGAGTGACAATATCCAGCGCTTCACCAGCGTTGCCAATCACACTGATCGGCGCACCTACGGGCAACACATCCCCTTCCCCAACCAAATGCTTCAAGATTACACCGGTAAAGGCCGATTCGACCTCCACGGTGGCTTTATCGGTTTCAATTTCGGCCAATACCTGGCCACGCTCGACATCGCCACCCTCGGCGATCACCCAGCGCACCAGCACACCTTCGGCCATATCAAAGCCCAGCTTGGGCATGGTCACCAGTTCGGCCATTAGAGTACCTCCTTGACCGCCGCAATTACGTCAGCGACCTGGGGCAGCGCCATTTGTTCGAGCGCCTGGTTGTAAGGCAGGGGCACTTCAGTTTGTGCCACGCGCCGGATTGGTGCATCGACATAGTCAAAGGCCTCTTCGTATATACGGGAGACGACTTCAGAACCAACACCAAACGAGCGCCAACCTTCTTCGACGACGACCGCCCGGTTGGTGCGCTTGAAAGATTCCAGCACGGGTGCCATATCCAGCGGGCGCAGAGTGCGCAGGTCTACGATTTCGACTTCGATACCCTCCTTAGCGAGTTGATCGGCTGCCTTGAGCGAGAGATCGAGGCCTTTGGCATAGGTAACTATCGTGACATCACGCCCCGGGCGTTGAATTTTGCTGGTGCCAATCGGTACGAGATAATCTTCATCCACGGGAACTTCGCCACGCGTCTGATACATGGTAGAGTGCTCAATAAACATCACCGGGTCATTCGAGCGGATAGCCGCTTTAAGCAATCCTTTGGCATCATACGGGGTACCCGGAGCTACAACGGTCAGGCCAGGGAAGTGGGCAAAAATGACGTCGGGGGTTTGCGAGTGCGTAGCGCCCAACTGACGCCCGCCGCCGCCCACGGCACGGATCACCAGCGGAACCGACATCTGCCCGCCGAACATATAGCGCATTTTGGCAGCCTCATTGACGATATGATCCATCGCAACGAAGGCAAAGTTAATCGTCATCAATTCGGCCACCGGGCGCAGACCAGCCATCGCCGCACCCACACCACCACCAATAATGGCGGCTTCGGCAATGGGAGTATCGCGTACGCGTTTGGGGCCAAAGTGATCGTAAAAGCCTTTGGTCACGGCGTAGGTTCCGCCCCACACGCCGATTTCTTCGCCCATAATAAATACTTTTTCGTCGCGCTCCATCTCTTCCCAAAGGGCTTGGGAGATAGCTTCGCGCATCGTAATTCGTTTGGTTTCGGTCATAGTTTCCTCGTGGAGATCAGGGGATTAGGTAATTAGGGATTAGGCAATTAGCGACTAACCTGTTTCCTGTTTCCTGTTTCCTAATCTTCTATCCCGCATACACATCTTCAAATAGCGCTTCCGGCGCAGGATCCGGGCTGGATTCGGCAAATTGCACCGCGGCCTGGACTTCTTCGACGACTTGTTCGTCGATAGCGTCAAGTTCTTTGGTTGTCGCAATCTTTTCTTTGATCAAATAGGCGTGGTAAATCCCGATCGGATCATTTTCCTGCCATTTTTTGATCTCAGCGGATTCGCGGTAGCGCTCTGGGTCACCCATCGAGTGACCACGGAAACGATAGGTCATAATTTCGAGGAAATAAGGCCCATTGCCATTGCGGATATGTTCCAGCGCCTTGAGAGTCGCCTGACGCACAGCCATCACATCCATTCCATCCACGCGTTCGTTGGGGATGCCATATCCGACCGCCTTTTGGCGAATCTCCGAGACAGCGGAGGCGCGTTCAATGGTGGTGCCCATACCATATTGATTATTCTCACATACCCACAGCACGGGCAAATTCCACACCTTGGAGAGATTGACTCCCTCGTGGAAAAAACCAATATTCGTGGCGCCATCGCCAAACATACAGATTGTGGCGCCATCACTTTCCATATACTGGTCACCCAGAGCCATCCCGGCGGCAATCGGCAGATGCGCGCCAACAATAGCATGCCCGCCCCAGAAATTTTTCTCCACGTCGGCCATGTGCATTGAACCACCTTTGCCTTTCGATGACCCGGTGGCTTTCCCCAATAATTCGGCGATGACTACATTGGCGGACATGCCCACGTTCAGCGCCACACCGTGATCGCGATAGGCCGTGATGATCCGATCCTGCGGCTGGCGCGCCGCAACCAGGCCAGTACTCACAGCTTCCTGACCGATATACAAGTGCAAAAATCCGCCAATCTTGCCTTGCTGGTAAAGCTCGGCAGCGCGTTCTTCCACGCGGCGAATCAGCACCATCTGGTAGTAAATATCCAGGTGATTTTGTTTTTCCATAATTTTTTCCTTCTTATCACGCCTTACGGCGAAGCTATAAAACCAGGACTACGTCGGAAATCTCACAAACAGGATAGAAACCCTATTCATACAAGTTTCCCACCCCGGCAAATTTTTCATTTTGGCGCTTTTGGATTTGCTGTGGGGACTCCTAAAGGCCTTCAAGTTACAAAAAGAACACCGAGACAATCTCGGCGTTACAGTACTGGGAATAGCTCGAACTTGATCAATTCCCAATATGCAAAATATATAACTAAAATTAGGCTCTTTGAGACTTTGCGTGGAGGTTCCCAGATTTGGGGGTGTGGCGGGTGTTTCACACCCGCCACACCCCCAAATCTGGGCTTTACCTTGCGAAATCTCAGAGACCCTAAAATTATACCAAAGCGGTCATAATTTTTGTATTAGAAATATGAGGCTCTTTAGGAACTACCCTGAGAAACCCCAGAGATCCAATATGACAACAATCTCATAAAATTCCGTAGAGAACGCAAAGTGTACAGAGACCCAGAGAAAAATACAAAACTTTGAAACCGAAACGCGGAGCAATCTCCGCGGGTGGATTATGGTAAAATTCCACGGTTCTCACGAATAGACAATATTTTCTTTCAAATTCCCTTATATCTATGTCACGCAACTTACCCAATATCATCTTCATTGTGCTCGATACGCATCGCGTAGACCGTCTCGGCTGTTACGGATACTCCCGCAACACATCGCCGAATATCGACTCGTTCGCACAAGGGGCCACACTATTCGAGAATGCCATCGCTCCCGCTCAATGGACGATTCCATCCCACGCATCCATGTTCAGCGGCGAGTACCCCAGCACGCATCTGACCGTGCAATCTGGCGACTCCCTGAACACGGCATTCCCAACGATGGCTGAATTTTTGCAAACCAGTGGATACGAGGCCACCGGATTTTGCAATAATCCACTGGTAGGCATACTCAATAATGGCATGCGCCGTGGATTTGATGTTTTTTATAACTACGGCGGTACGATAACCTCCACCCCCTCCGACAATAACGGACACGATCAACACAAAAGTCTCCAACTGCTTGCCGATCTGCGCCGGGGCTATCGCACGATGATTGACCGCATTGCCATGCCCATTCAACAAGCTGTGGCCTCCTCGACGGATATATTCCAGGTGATTCTCAATCCCTGGCTGGTGTCGCTCTGGACACGCTATGCCAACTTCAAAGGCGATAGCGCAGCTTCCATCCGCGATACCGCACAGTGTGTGGCACGCAAATTCAATCATGCGGAACAGCCACAATTTATCTTCCTCAATTTGATGGGCACGCATCTGCCATATTCACCACCCGACCGATTTATCCGCTCTTTCGCGCCAATCGTTAAAGAAGAAGCTGCGGCGCGGGATTTTATGCGTATTTACAATACCCAGGCGCTGCGCTGGTTGATTCCGCTGGAAGAACCGTATAGCGAACTCGAAGCACAAACCCTCAGCCAGATGTACGATGCCGAAGTCGCTTATCAGGACCATCTTCTGCACCGTCTTTTTTCAACGCTCGATCAGCCTGAATACCGCGAGAATACAATGGTTATTGTAACTGCAGATCACGGCGAAATGCTAGGCGAACATCAATATATGGGCCACGGACTGGGCTTGCACCAGGAGTTAATTCGCGTGCCCTTGATGGTTCGATTCCCGGATCAGGCGCACGGCGAACGCATCTCGCAGGTGGTTTCGACCACCCGGTTGTTTGATACTGTGCTCGATGTTGTCGGTATCCCCGAGGTTTCCACGCGCCCGCCTGAAGCTGTCGCAACCCGCCGCCTGAGTCTCGGAAACAAAGCAGCCCTGCTTGGACAGGATCAACCACTGGCCGTTAGCGAGGCTTTTCCCCCTGACAATATCACCCAGATCATGCGCAAACACGAACCCGAATTAATGGCCGCGTTCCATTGTGAGGCCATCCAGCGTGCGATCTACCAGCAGCCCTATAAACTGATCCGCACGGAAAATATCCATGATCAGCTTTTTGATATTGAGAATGATCCGCACGAAAAACAATCCATCGCAGCCAATCACATTCGCCAGCAAATGGTCACGGCGCTGGATACACAATTGACAACAGCTATTCAGCGGCGAGCGAGCGGTGCGCAGACCAAAGCCGCCAGCAATCTCGAAGATAAAGCTGTGCTTGATCGCTTGCGCGGGCTTGGATATATTGAATAAGGGTAATGCTCAGGCTGACGCCTCCGCAAAGAAAATACTAAAAAAATGGGTGTGCGCCAAAGTCCCGAAAAAATTCGTAAGCTCTAATCGTACTCAACCATAGGAGCAAGCAAAATGGATCCGGTTATTTTTTCATTTCATATAGGCAGTCTGGAATTGGCATTCCGTTGGTATGGTTTGCTGATCGCATTGGGCGTCATGCTCTCGGCCTGGATCGCTGAGCGAGAAGTTGTGCGCCGCGGTGGCAAAGCCGATTGGGTGTGGGACTCGATGCTCTGGGCACTACCTGCAGCGATCGTGGGGGCGCGCTTCTGGTATATCATCAACGATATTCTTGGCGGCGGGCGCACATTTATCGACCAGCCCGACCGCATCTGGCGCATCACCGAGGGCGGCCTGCATATTTTTGGCTCTTTCGTTTTCGGGTT
The DNA here is from genome assembly GCA_937893815.1 of uncultured Anaerolineae bacterium. Taxonomy (GTDB): domain Bacteria; phylum Chloroflexota; class Anaerolineae; order Anaerolineales; family UBA11858; genus NIOZ-UU35. Next base: position 7,149 of record CALCSH010000236.1, read on the forward strand.
GGCAGCGGTCTATATTTATGCTCGCCGAAACGGCGCGGATATGCTCCTGATTCTGGATGCCGTCAGTCCCTCGCTATTGATCGGTCAAGCGATCGGACGCCTGGGGAATTTTATCAACCAGGAGTTATATGGGCCTCCCACGAATTTACCCTGGGGCATTTCGATCGATATGCAACACCGCCTGCCACCCTGGAATGATCTTGCCCTATATCCGGAAACCACACGCTTTCACCCCACGTTTGCCTATGAAATGTTATGGAACGTACTGGCTGCGGGATTGATTTTGTGGATGACACGCAAATTCAAGGATAAATTCAAACCTGGGGCCGCCTTCGCGAGTTGGATGCTGCTGGCGGGGGTGGGGCGCGTCTTCATTGAGACCTTCCGTCCCGATCAGCCCCGCATCCCCGGCACCGATTTGAGCTGGTCGCGCCTAATCTACCTGCTGCTGGCGCTGGGTGGCCTGCTATGGCTGTTAATCCGCAACGAAGTGATCAAATTATCCTTTCTCTCCCCCGGGCCAGAGACCTACAAAGTAGCCAAGAAACGTCGTAAAAAATAGATGAGGAAGTGATGAATGGGGAATCAAGCGCTTTGGCATTAAAACCTGATTTCTCATCCTAGAACCACTGGCACATGCTGGCTTGACAGCGCTCGCGTTTTCCGATACGCTATAACCGACTAATCAGTCAGTTATCAAAGGAACGACAATCATGTCACCGCGCCCCGATGTGAGTAAAGAGCGAACAAACCAGATTCTCGATGCAGCTACGAATGTTTTCATCCGCCTGGGGCTGCACAAAGCCCGCGTGGACGATATTGCCAAGGAAGCAGAGCTGAGCAAGGGGGCAGTGTACTGGTATTTCAAGAGCAAAGATGAAATTATCATTGCCATTCTCAACAGGCTTTTTGAGCGCGAATTATCCAGCTTGCGTAATCTGCAAAACACAGGCGCGTCGGCCAGCGAACAACTGGATGTATTCATCAATTTGACGGTCAAAGACATTCGTCAATGGCTGCGTCTGATTCCGGTCACCTATGAGTTTTTAGGGTTAATTTTCCGTCAGGCTATTGTGCAAAAAACCTTCAAGCAATATTTACGCAGCTACATGGAATTACTCACCCCTCTGATTCAACAAGGCATTGACGCTGGTGAATTCCGCGCTGCGGATGCCAAAGATGTCAGCCTGGCAATTGGCGCGCTTTTCGAAGGCACAATTTTGCTCTGGGTGTATGACTCGGAATCCGTTGATGTAGAAAAACATATCCGTTCCAGCATCAATCTTCTGATGCACGGTGTATTGGTCTGAACGATGAAAACCAACACACTCATTTTAATCTTTGTCCTCTTGATGACTCTCTTGACAACTGTGGCCTGCAATGTCAGCGCGACACCTGAACCGGTGACCCTGATCGAGACTGTTGTGCAAACCATCGAGGTGACGCGGCTGGTGGAAATTCCAGTGACGGTTACCCCCTCCGCGACGGCGGCAATCAGCCCCACAGCCACGGCAACGTCGACGATTACCGAAACCCCCACTATCACCCCAACCTTTACCATCTCGCCGACATTCGCCAATCCAACCGCCAAGGTTTTAGAGCAAGCCAACTGCCGCTACGGTCCGGGGGCGGCCTACCTCTACAAATATGGTTTATACGCCGGTTACAATGCTGAAATCATTGGACGCAATGCACTCGGCGATTGGGCCTATGCCCAGGTACAGGGTTTCAACGATCCTTGTTGGGTGAGTATTTCCGTACTGGAGATCAACGGGGACATTTTCAGTGTAGCCCCCTACTATTCGCGTTTGCCCTACTCAGCGCTCTATAACCCGCCCGAAAGCCTGAGCACAAAACGCCAGGGAAGTGAAGTGACTATTTCCTGGGGTTCAGTCTGGATGACGCAAGATGACTATCGCGGTTATTTGCTGGAACTCTTCCTATGCCAAAATGGACAGGTGATCTTCTCCCCGATGCGTTCTGACGACACAATACTAGCCGTGATTGATGAAGCGGGTTGTGATGAACCTTCCAGCGGAAAACTCTACACAGCCGAAAAGCATGGCTACACCTCCTGGGTGCCGATTCCCTGGCCTGCGCAAGGTCAGTGAACGACCCGATTTTTCGTTCAAAAAAGAGATGGGTAGCGAGCGAAGCGCACTACTCATCTCTTTTTGGGTCTCTGAGATTTCGCAAGGTAAAGCCCAGATTTGGGGGTGTGGCGG
>CALCSH010000237.1 GCA_937893815.1 uncultured Anaerolineae bacterium
CCACAACAGCATTGACCCGCAATGGGGCTATATTTTTACCGGTAAATAAACCCCCGAATTCGACGGTCCAGGTCCCGGCTGCCCCGCCCACATTGACCTGGGCGCTCGCCAAACCACTGAGAGCCGCGTTTAATGCGGTCTGCACTGCGGTGGTATCGGCATCAAAAGCCAGATCGGCAGTGGTATAGGCTGAGCCACTATAATCGAGGGATAAATTGAAATGGCCGTCCGTGGCTTCGGTTTCCAGTTTGACCTGCTGGGTTTCGTTGCTGGCCGGAGAACCTTGCTGGGTATTGTAAGGAACAGCCAGGCCGCCGGACATGCCGCTGTTATTAATGATGATATCGGGGATATCGGTTTTCGCCAGGCCATCTTTGAAATAAATATTATAGGCGTGGTCGCCGGCAGAACTGCTGTCAAATTGGACGACGATATTGGCACTGCTGGTAGAAAGGATGCTGGCCAGGGCATCCTTGATATTGCTCTGATTAGGCAGCGTCATGCTGCCCCGGAAATTCACCGAGGTGGAGACTCCCCCAATTTCGATCTGGTAGCTGCCGGAGGCCGAGTAAGGATTGGTGAAGACGATGATCTTCTTTTCATTGCGCCCGCTGGTGGCGCTGACAATTTCGCTGACGGAGACATCCACAGGTTGGGGTGTCTGGCGCGGGGTTTCGATGGTGATGCGTTTGGATTCGTTCACACCCGCGACCGCCACCCCGATCTGGACGACGGCCACCAATACGCTTGCTGCCGCCGTATCGACGGTCAGATCGGCGACATTGATCCCTTCTAACGCGCCAATAAACTCGATCAGGAAGCCAACAAAACGGTTGCCGCTCACCTGAACATTGCCTGCCCCCACGCCGCTCAGGGCTTCCAGCGCAGTGGTCAGCTTGGTCAGAATTCCATCATCTGAATCCGCGGGGGCCAATTCCATGGCCTGACTGGCCCCATCCAGATGGAAGGTCAGCGTGCCCAAGGTATCTTCGAAGAGATGCAATTGATAAATCGTGTTGACCTTGGTGACGACTTCGGGTTTGGCGGGCACATCATAACCCTGGTTAATGGCAACTTCCAGCGTGTCGGCCTCAATCACCAATCCATCGATCCCGGCTAATGAAGCGCTGCCGACCATGGCTTTCAAGGAAGTAAATTTCTTCGTGGCATCATCCCGGTCGGTCATCAGGGCAAAGGCAAAATCGACCTCGCCCAAATAGAGACCGACCGCATCGGGGCTGCCGCCGTTAAGACCAGCAAAGGCACTGATGCCGCTGCCGCCGAAGCTGATCAGATCAACCTGAATCTCCGCGCTGGTGGAGAGGGTGACGGTTTCGATGGATTTATTGATGGCGAACTGACCAGCCACGCTGAAGAAGCCGAACATATTCATTTCCAACGCGGCCGCGGCCTGGATCAATTTGCCCTTGGAGCCATCCATATCCAGAGTCAGACTCTGGCCGGGGCCGGTGGTGACGACTAAATTCTGAGCTGCATAATCCACCACGGTGTCGCCCACGTTGCCATGATTGATGCTAACTTCAATGCTCTCTGCTGCCATCGTCAGGCCGTCAATGCCCGCAAAAACTACTTCTCCGGCTGAGGCTTGCAGCGATGTCCACTGACGCCCAGTGTCTCCGACTTCGCTCAAAATAGCCAGGGCAAAATTAGCGTTTTTCAGATCCAACCCAAAGGCATCGGCTGTGCCGCCATTCAAACCCACAAAGGCATCCACGTCCGCTCCACCCACGGTCAGCAAATCTACACTCACTTGAGTTTGTCCGGGGTCAGAAAGAGTTACTTGCGTAGCGTACTTCTCGAAAGCAAAGCCACCGCTGACGCTGAAGAAGTTAAATAGGTTGATATCCAAATTGCCCGCGGCTTTGATGATCTTGCCTTCCTGACCATCCATATCGAGGGTGATACTGCTACCTGGGCCGGTGACTACATCCAAGGGTTGTGCCAGGAAATCGACCAAGGAGTCGTCACTAGCGGCGAGGTTGATCTGCACCTGCAGGTTGTCACCCGAAAGCGTCAGTCCATCGATGCCCACAAAAGCCGCGCCACCATCCTCGGCCTGAACTGCGATCCATTGCCGGGCCGAGTCGGCCTGATCGGTGAGCAAGACCACGGCAAAGGTCAGGTCGCTCAACACCAGGCCAAATGCCTCAGGGGTGCCGCCGTTCAATCCGGCGAAGGCGCTGGCGTCTTTGGCTCCGATGGCTAATAGATCGGTATCCACTTTATCCCCATTATCCAGGGTAACTTTTTCGGTGGATTTCTCGATCGCAAAACCACCCGAGACGCGGAAGAAATCGGCGACTTCAACGGTCAGCTCCCCGGAAGCGCGCAGCAGTTCGCCATCGGCTCCGGCCATATCCAGGGTGACGCTGGTGGCTGGGCCAGTGGTAATTTCTAGAGGTTGAGCAGCGTAATCGATCAGGCTGTCATCCTCGGCGGCCAGGTTAATTTCAACCGCCAGCGAACCGCCGGAGATGGTGATGTCTTCAACGCCATTGAACATGAAACTGCCCGCCGAGGCCTTCAACGAAAGCCATTGGCGGGTGCTGTCAGTCATCAGGGCCAGGGCAAAACCTACCCCGCCCAGACTCAAGCCCACTGACTCGGGTGTGCCACCGTTCAGCCCGGCAAAGGCCGAGACATTATTCGCGCCCAGGGTGATCAGGTCGACGCTTGTTACATCGACATCCCCGGCCAGTTTCAGCTCTCGGCTGGATTTTTCGAAAGCGAAGCCGCCTTCTATATTGAAGAAGTCAGCAACGCTCAACGATATTTCACCGGAGGCCCGGACTAATTCGCCCAACCCGCCATCCATGGTAAAGGTGTAGGTTTGCCCAGGACCGGTGGTGACCACTAAATTCTGAGCAGCATAATCGACCAGCGTATCATCGCTGGCTGCAAGATTGATCTCGACCGACAGGGATTGGCCTGCAATATTCAGCCAGTCATTGGCGGGGGCGCTGATGCTGCCCACCGAGGCCTGCAGCGTAATCCACTGGCGGGGGGCGTTGTCGGTTTTTTCGCTCAACAACGCTAGGGCATAGCCAACATCAGAAAGATTGAAGCCCAAGGCATCATCCGTACCGCCGTTCATCCCCAGGAAGGCGTCGATGCCCGCACCGCCCAATGCCAGCAAATCGACATCCACTAACGTCTGATCGTCATCCGATAGTTTCACCTTGGTAGTGTACTTCTCAAAGGCCAGGCTTCCTTCTATATAGAAGAAGTTGTAGACATTCAGCCTGAGATCGCCAGAAACCTTGACTAGTTCTCCTTGCGCCCCATCGAAGTTGAGGGTCAGGGTTTGACCAGTGGCGACAACCACGTCCAAGGGCTGGGCCAGGTAGTCGACCAGGGTGCCATCGGAGGCCGTCAGGTTGACAGCCACGTTCAAATTTTCGCCGGTCAGGGTGATGCCGCTGATCCCCAAGAAAGCAACGCTGCCCGCTGCGGCGGAGACGGTCGTCCATTTACGGGCCGGGGCAGCCTGATCAGCCAGCAGCACAACGGCAAAATCGACCGCGCTCAAATTCAGCCCCGTGGCTTCGGCGCTGCCACCGTTTGATCCAGCGAAAGCCTCCACGCCGGTACCGCCGAGAGTCAGCAGATTGGCGGAGACTTTCGAACCGTCATCCAGGGTCACTTGTTGTGTGGACATCTCGAAAGCAAAGCCGCCCGATACGCGGAAAAATTCGGCCACTTCGACGGTCAGGTTGCCGGAGGCCTGCACTTGTTCACCATCGGCTCCGGCCATGGCGAATGTCAGATTGGTGGCGCCGCCCGTGGGAACATTCAAACCTGTGGCGGCGTAGTCGATCAGGGTGCCATCCTCAGCGGCCAGGTTGATCGCCACGGCGATGGTGCTGCCGGAAACCAGGATGTCATCGGCACCAACGAAGGAAAAGCTCCCAGCGGAGGCCTGTACAGAAGTCCATTGGCGATCGGGGTTGGCGCGATCGCGCAGCAACGCCAGGGCAAATTCAACCTCGCTCAGGCTCAAGCCCATCTGATCAAGATTACCAGGGTTCAGTCCAGCGAAGGCGTTCAAGCCGCTGGCGCCGAAACTCCACAAATCGGCGGTAACGCTGCTTTGGATCTTGTCGGATAAGGTCAGCGTAACGGCTTTATTCGAAAGGGCGAACGAACCGCTAACGGCAAAGAAGTCTTCTACCTTTAAGGAAGCATACAGGCTGAAGGTGCCGTAACCGAAGTAACCGGCGTTGAAGAAACGGCCTAATGTGTCCTCACCTGCAACAGCATCGGGGATCAATGCGACTGCGCCAAAGCCAGGGGCTTCCTTCGTCACCAGCTGGATGCGGTCAGCGCCCACGACCAACTCGAAATACAGGTCGCCATCGCCGAAACCGTAGAGGCCTGTGGCCGACCCGAAGACGCCTGTCAGCGAACCAGCACCGAAGGTCAAGATATCGAAGGTGTCGCCAACCGCAGGGCTGAAGTCATCGGCCAGCGAAATGCTCAACTTGCCATCCATTGTGGCCGCGCCGCTATTACCGATGTAGCTGTAGGTCAACCCCTGAGTCGTGCCGCCTATTTCGATATGCAAGTCGCCGTTGGCTGTCTGGGTGTAGGCTTCGATATTGATCGCTTTGCGTACCGCGCCATCGGCGGTCAGAGCGTCCGTTCCGGTCCCGCCATCCACGGAGGCTTCTCCGGCGTTGCCGTGAACTTTGACATCGTCGTCGCCATCGCCGCCTTCCACAACCACGCTGCTTTCGCCAGTCCCGGTCAGGGTGATGTCGAGGGTGTCGGCAGCATCCGTGCCTATGATCTGAACATCTGTAGAATTGTCCAGGATGATGGTTTGGCTGAAGGTGAAACTGCGCAGGCTGATACTCTGTGAATTGACGATGCTCACGGCCCCAGAAAGGGTGGTCGGTAGTGCGTTGGCCGCACCCTGCAATACCAATGAAGAAAGCGTATCTATGAGAATGTTTTCGCCGTAATCACCGCCCTCGATATAGATAGTGCTGTAATCAATGACCAGGCCGTTATCTTTTACAGCTTTGATGGCATCTTGAATGGGGGTGTTCGTCGCTGATACGGTGCAATTGCTATCACCATCCTGGCAGGTACCGCCAGAGGGCAAGAAGCTGTATTTTACATTATTAACGAAGAAGTAGGGATCGGGAACGCCTGCGGCGAGTTGAAGGTCGTTGTCGGACGCTGCTCCGCCGACATCTAACACATCTTCAGGTTGGGTCTCATCGACGATGATCTCTGCTTCGGTCACGACCTCCGCATCGATAATGATCTCTTGCTCATCGGGAACCAGGCATGGATCAGCTTCCGCATTATCGCTGGCAGCACAATCGGCTTCCAACGAGTCGTCGATGATTGTATCCGAAACTTCAATAGCAGGAACCAGGCTGGCATCGGAAGATAATACTTCTGAACTTGGATCAGGTTCTGTATTCACATCTTCGGGAACACTCTCTCCCTCGGATATTGGATCAACAACAACCTGCGTGTCGTCAACGACTGGATCAGAAACTTCCCGATCGGCCTCATGTGTTATTTTAGGTTGTTCTTCATCCTCGGCTACATCCACATCCGGAGTTTCAGGATCAGCTTCAACTTCAAGTTCTTCGTTTACAGAATCCGCATCAACAGCAGTTTCAGGTTGCTCGGCCTGATCTCCCACTACCGAGCCAGATTCTGGATCTCCCGTTTCTTCCACAGTTCCGTCTTCTGGATCAGATGAGATCAGGTCAGCAGGCTGAATATTTTCATCAGCTATTGTTTCCGTTTGAGGAGTAGCAGGTTCTACCGGGCTTTCGTCGCCAGCGTGAACAACGGATGTCCAGGAAAACGTCAAGGCAAACGTCAAGGCAAACGCCAACACCACAAACAGCAACAGCCGCAAAGCGCAGCGGCTCTTGCCTTCGTTCCCCCATCTATTCGTGGGTGCGGATTTAATTGTTCGCATAATCCAGGTGAAGAGTTCTATCCATTCACGACGGCATATTGCGCCTGCAGGTTTTGGACAACCTGATGGACGATATTTTGTGGGAAGTAAGGATTGCCCTGGCGGATGGTATAGACGGCTTTAACAAGCTCTTCTAGACAGATATGCTCATTGATAAAGCCTGCCACGCCTGCGCTAACCGCGTCGAGAACGAAATTGATTTCTGGGTCTTTGGTGCGCCCGATCATCAACAGCCTGGGATATTCGCTGCTTATCGTTTTCAGGATGTTGAATATCCCGTTCGATTCGTTGCGAAGGTCAACCACCAGTACATCGGGCAGATGAGCGCGCACCAGCTCCAAGGCGTTCTCTGGCTCAACCACGGCGTCAATCACATCCATATCCAAAGACGCTTTTCGAGTGACATTCTTCACGAAATGCGAGAAGGTGGGTATTTCGATCATCAGGACGCGTGTATAGTTCATAGACAAAACTCCAGCGCCATCTTAACAAAGCTTCCAGATTAGCACATCGTGAAAATATCTATTTTTTTCTAGATAAATTGTTTATTTGTAATACTAAGCTGAACGGGGATACTCCCGAAAAAAGGGTGTGCGTTGGGATTTTCCACACCCCAACGCACACCCTTTTTTCGGGCAAATCCGTTCCATGGCTTAGCAGTTATATTTATTTTTTGAGGAAGGGAAAGGGAGAAAGAACTAGAGTTTTTGCTTCTGAGCGGCGTAAACCACCAACTCACGGCGTTTATCGAAACCCAATTTATTCATAATATTATGAATATGGACATTGACTGTGCTTGGTGAAATATGCAAGGCATTCCCGATTTTAGCGTTCGAGAGACCCTGCCCTAAAAAACCAAAGACTTCTAATTCGCGCCGGGTCAGTTCTTCGATGGGCTTCTTTCCTTGTGCTGCTTCTACGGGTTGTGCGCGCACAGAATTCATCAACTTAGCCGCGATATGGGGCGGCAGATACGACTGCCCGATATCGACACTGCGGATTGCGTCCAGCAATTCTTCCGTATCAGCAGCCTTGGTCAGGTAGCCCTGCGCGCCGGCTCTGATCGCTTGCACAATTTTGTCCTGCTCTTCCAGGCTGGTGACAACCAGGATATTCACCATTGGATGCTCGGCGTGGATGGATGCAATGGCATCCAATCCATTGCCGCCGGGCATGAGCAAATCCATCAGCACCACATCGGGCTGAAGTTCAGATATGATCGCCTGAGCCTGGACGCCATTTACAGCGATACCGATCACTTCCATATCCGGTTCCGTCTCGATGGCTGCTTGCAGCGCACGCCGCATCAGGGGATGATCGTCAACAATCAAGAGGCGAATTTTCTTCATGGCAAAATCTCCACTTTCAAACGCACCGTTGTGCCAGTTCCGGGGGCAGAATCAATGCTCAGAATCCCACCCAGCTTTTCGGCGCGGACCATCATATTGGTCAAGCCCATCCCTAGATGGGGGATTTCATGCAGTTTGATTTGCCGGCTGAGCGGGGATGGAAAGCCGCGGCCATTGTCTGAAACTTGCAGCTCTACACGTGAGGGTCTAGCTCGAATGTTGATATCGATCTGTTTTGCCTCAGCATGTCTGAGAGCGTTATTGAGCGCCTCCTGGGCAATATAGTAAATTTCGACCTCCGTGGCCTTGGCTAAGCTCCAACGCCCCTCGATTTGGAAATGGGTTTCCACACCCACACGCCGTTCGACGTTTTCCAAACGGGCACGCAAGATTTCCAGCAGGTCTGTTTGTTCGTCCGGCACAACCTGAAGTTCGTGCAACAGCAGCCGCAGTTCCTTGTGCGCTTGTTCAGCGCCATCGACCAAAATATCCAGGGA
>CALCSH010000238.1 GCA_937893815.1 uncultured Anaerolineae bacterium
GCTCTACTCCGAACCCAGTTCGCCGCTGCAACAATCCGAAACCGCGGTCGATAAACTGCTCTTGATGGCCGAATATGAGCTTCCCGTGGTGCATTCCCCGGCCCCCCTGATGGGCGGAACCGGCCCGATCTCGATGGCGAGCGGTCTGGCCATGTCTGTGGCCGAAATTCTCAGCAGTCTGGTGGTGCACCAACTCCAACGGCCTGGCGCGCCCTTTATCTTCGGGGCGGGCCTGCACCACATGGATATGAAATCCGCTCAAATCTGTTATGCCTCGCCGGAGTTTCAACTCACCAAATCGGCGATTGCCCAACTTGGCCGCCGGTATGGTTTGCCCACCTGGGGCTACGCGGGCTGTACAGACTCGAAAGTGATGGACGAACAAGCCTCACTGGAAGCTTTATTATCGGTGATGACAGCCAAATTAAGTGGAGGGAACTTGATCCACGATGTAGGTTACATGGAAAGCGGGCTGACCTGTTCGTTTGAGATGATCGTGCTGACCGATGAGTTGGTCACACTGATGGACAATATGATGAAAGGTCTTGAAATCAGCGACGAAGCCTTTATGCTGGATGAAATCCGTCAGGTTGGCCCCGGCGGACATTTCTTGAATACGGAGCAAACCTTCAACCACTATCGGGATTTTTGGTACCCAGAACTGATCAACCGCAGTCGACGCCCGGCCTGGCTAGAGAATGGCGCTACCACCCTCGGGCAGCGCCTGAACAAAAAGGTTGCTAAAATCATCCAGGAGCATCAGCCCAAACTTTTAGATCCAGAGAAAAAACGCCAACTCGAAGAAATTTTGGCCTCCATCCAGGAATGACAAAAACGATCCCACAACCTCCCATCGGCGGGAATGCAGTGCGCGCCGACGGCTTTGACAAAGTTCGCGGGCAAATCCGCTACGTTGAAGATATCGCCATGCCCGGCCTGCTGCATGCGCGCACCTTCCGCAGCCCGCACCCCCATGCGCGCCTGCTGGCGCTGGATATTGAAGCCGCGCGCCAACTTCCCGGTGTCGTCCAAATCATCATGGCCAGCGACGTCCCCGGTGAGAACGGCTTTTCGGAATACAGCCGCGACGAGCCACTGCTAGTCCCCATCGGAGAGACCGTCAAAACGATCGGCGCGCCTATTGCCATCGTCATCGCGGTCACGCCCCAGGCAGCCTTGCAGGGTGTGGCCGCCATTCAGGCGCAATTTGCGCCGCTGCCACATCGCTTTCATCTCTCCGATGCCCCTCCCGATGCGCCGCCCATCTATCCCGCTGGTAACCAGCTCAACAACCATCAGACCGCCCAGGGTGACATCGAGACTGCCTTTGCAGAAGCAGACCGGATTCTGGAGTGTGACTATTCCACCAGCTATCAGGAACACTGCGCCCTCGAGCGTGAAACGGCGTTGGGATATCTGGACGAAGCCGGGCGCGTGACCGTATTGGGCGGCACTCACGAAGCGCACTGGCAGCGCAATTGGATTGCCAACGTGTTAGGGGTGGATGCCGAGCAAGTGCGCTTTATCGCCCCCCCAACGGGAGGCTCCTTTGGGGGGAAACAAGACCCCTGGCCGCTACTGGCGGTCGGACTTTGCGTCGGGTTGGTGCGTCGCCCCGTGCGTTTAGTCTTCTCCCGGCGCGAATCCTTCGATGCCTCGCCCAAGCGGCATCCCTATCACATGCATTACAAAATCGGGGTCACAGAACAAGGCCAACTGACCGGCCTTCAGGTTTCCATTCAGGCCAATACTGGCGGCTACGACTCCAGCGGATACTATATCCCGGAATATGCGGTCATGGCGAGCGGCGGCCCCTATCGCTGGGCGGCGGCAGACATCCGGGCACAGGCCATCTACACCAATGGCCCCAAATGCGGTCAGTTCCGCGGCTTTGGTTCGCCGCAGCCAACCTTTGCGCTGGAATGCGCCCTGGATGAACTCATCGAAACTCTGGGCGCAGACCCACTTGAGTTTCGGCGCAAAAATAAGATTGACCAATCCACGATCACCTATTTGGGGTATCCGGTTGCCGAAACACTGGGCTATAATGAAGTGCTTAGCGCACTCCAGCCGCGCTTTGAAACCTTCAACCAAAACATGCTCGATTTCAACGCCGCGGCGCGGGCCGAACCGGGCAACCCCTACCGCAAAGGGATTGGCGTGGCCGGTATGTGGTACCGCTTTGGGAAATCCGGCTCTTTGCGGGTTGAAGCCCATGCCGAATTGACCGATAGCGGCGATTTTGCCATCTATTGTTCGGCGGCGGAATATGGTCAGGGCATCGAAACTGTGATGCTGCAACTGAGCGCCGAAACCCTGGGTGTCCCCCGGGAGCAGATTACCCTGATCAACGCCGACACCGCCAAAGTCCCCGACAGCGGCGTTCAGGGCGCTTCCAGAGCCACCTACTGGGTTGGCAATGCTGTCTGCCGGGCGGCCCAAAACCTAAAAGATGAGATTCTCGCCACCGCCGCCGAAATGGTGGATTGCGCTCCGGCGGAACTGGTTCTCAAAGAGCGCAAAATTCAACACCGAAACGAGCCTGCAAAAGCCATCAAAC
>CALCSH010000239.1 GCA_937893815.1 uncultured Anaerolineae bacterium
ACACCCGCCACACCCCCAAATCTGGGCTTTACCTTGCGAAATCTCAGAGACCCATTAACAATTAAAACAGGGGTGCCAACCCACTTGCACGCCTGTTTTTCATGCCAACCCTTCGCTGAACAACCTTTGTTCTTTATAGAAGAAACCAAAAGGAGAAACTATACTATGGTTACTTTATCTCATCCTGTTGAAACACTCAAACAAGCCCACCAACATCTGGCAGCCTATACATATGAAATCATTCCCGTGGAGAAAGGATACGCCAACCGCACCCTACACATAAATCTGGAAAATTACAGCATCACCGAACAACCCGTTACCCAGCAAATGAAAGATATTTTCACAGGCGGCCGAGGTTTCGCACTGCGCTTGCTTTGGAACGCGATCAACGACGACACCCAATGGAATGATCCCGAAAACGCTTTGGTGATCGCCAATGGCCCGATCGGCGGGCTGACTGCCTACCCCGGCCTGGGAAAATCCACCGTAGTGACGCTTTCTCCGCTGACCAAGAGCGTGATCGATAGCAACGCGGGCGGCTATTTTGCGCCATATCTAAAATTCTCCGGATTTGATGCCCTGGAAATCACCGGCAAAGCTCCTGCCGAGGTATTCGGCAATTTGATCATCGTCATCGACGGCGACAGCGGTGAAGTCACCATCGAAACCGCACCAGAAGAAAATGTCGACTCCCATTTGCTCGCCAATCAACTCGCCGAAATTTACGGCACAGGGAAACGCGGCAAATATGGCATTTCCACGGTGACCGCCGGGCAAGCCGCTGAGCATATTAATTACGCCTGCCTGAATTTCAGTTGGTATGATGTGCGTCGCGAAGAGATGCGCATCAAACAAGCCGGACGCGGCGGCACCGGACGCGTTTTTCGCGATAAAGGCATCAAGGCCATCGTGGTCAAATTCAATTCGTTGAGCGGAAAAGTAAACAACCCGCTGGATATGTTCATGATCCGCCAGGCGGGGAAACGCCTCAATAACGAAATTTCCACACTGGATGACAGTCAAAACCAGATGCGCAAAGTCGGCACCGCCCACCTGGTAGAAATCATGGATCATTTCGACCTGCTGCCGGTTCACAACTTCCGCTTTGGCGCGCACCCCGATCACAGCAAAATCGACTCGACCATTTGGCACGAACAGTTCACCCAGGGCGCCAACGATTCTTGTTGGGCGGGCTGCACCATGGCTTGCTCTCATGGGGTCGATGGTTTCCCACTTCAGACCGGCCCCTACAAAGGACAGAAGGTATTGGTCGATGGGCCAGAGTACGAGAGCGTCTCCGGTTTGGGTTCCAATATCGGCGTATTCGATCCCTTGCCTATCGTCGAAATGAATTTTTACTGTGATACCTACGGCGTGGACACGATCTCCTTTGCCAATAGCGTGGCATTCGTGATGGAATGCTGGCAGTACGGTATTCTGGATGCCGAAAAAACCGGGGGACTGGAATTAACCTGGGGCAATGCCGGAGCCGCCCTGGAGATTTTGCACCAGATGGCGCGCGGGGAAGGTTTCGGTCTGACGGTTGGGCAGGGTACCCGCTATATGAAGCATTACTTTGCCGAAAAATATGATGCGGATCCCGATTTCCTGCACGACATCGCTATGGAAGTCAAAGGCCTCGAAATTTCCGAGTACATCACCAAAGAGTCGATTGCACAGCAAGGTGGCTACGGCATGGCGCTCAAGGGCGGCCAGCACGACGAAGCCTGGCTGATCTTCATGGATCAAGTCAACAACCAGATTCCCACCTGGGACGATAAAGCCGAAGCCTTGCACTATTTCCCGATGTGGCGCACCTGGTTTAGTCTTCACGGATTGTGCAAACTCCCTTGGAACGATATTCAGCCCGAAAATAATGCCGATACGGATGAACCGAACAAGGTTCCCGAACACGTTGAGAACTACATTTGGCTATACGAAGGCCTGACCGGCAAAAAAGTCACGGCAGATGATTTAATTGCCCAATCGGAGCGTGTTTACAACTTCCAGCGTGTCTTCAATCTGCGCGTAGGCTTTGGCACCCGCCAGCATGATTACCCGCCCTACCGGGCAATGGGCCCCGTGACCAAAGACGAATACGAATCGCGGGCGGAACGCTACGATAAACAACTCAAAGAAGAAGCCGGAATTGATCCCGCAGGCATGAGCACCGCAGAAAAAATGGCCGCCACGCGCAACTTCCGCTATCAGCGCTACGAACAATTGGTGGATACGGTCTATCAACGCCGCGGCTGGGATGAAAATGGCATTCCCACGCTGGAAAAACTCAAAGAATTGGGCATTAATCTGCCGGAAGTGCTGGCCGTTGTACAAAACGCCTGAGAGGTGTTGATTTCCTCGCGCTAAAAAGCGGTGGTTTTCTAGCCATCGCTTTTTTATTTGGATATTTTTTATCCTCTTTACAAAACGAGAATGTATGTTCTATAATAGAGGGGCCAAATTCTAATCCACCCCTAGGAGAAATAGCAATGTCCAAACACCCGATTGTCCATATTGAGTTTTCAGCCGCAGACCGTGAAGCCGCTGGTCAATTCTATAATGATGTATTTGAATGGAAAATCCAGCAGATACCGGAAATGAATTACGCCACATTCGCCGCCGAGGGCGGCCCCGGCGGCGGATTCAACCCTGTGAGTGAAGAAAATCCTGCCGGCACGACCCTGGTCTATATCTACGCCGACGATATTCCTGCCACACTGACTAAAATTGAACAAAGCGGCGGAAGTGTCATCACCCCCAAAACGGAGATTCCGGGTGTCGGTTGGTTCGGCATCTTCAAAGATCCCACTGGAAATGTGGTTGCGCTGTATAAAGAAATCAAACCGTAATACGAGAATAACCCTGCAATTAAAAGAGCGCGGGTAACGAAACTGCCCACGCTCTTTTGATTCATTCACCTGCCAGGAAGCGTTTTTTCCATTCGTAGAGTCGGTTCAATGCCTCAATTGGCGACAATGTATTCAAATCCAATCTCTCCAACTCTTCACGCAGCGGGTTGTTCTCGGGAAACAGATTCAACTGTTTGGCGATGTGTGGGTCAATATCGACCGTTTTACCCGCAGACGATTCGAGTTGGCGCAAAATTTCATCAGCGCGCTGGATCACCGGACGCGGCAGTCCGGCCAACTGCGCTACATGGATGCCATACGAGCGATCGGCTCCACCGGCGATAATCTTGTACAAGAACACCACATCCCCATCGGCTTCGCTGACAGCCACATTATAGTTTCGCACACCGGGCAGCAAATCGGCCAGTTGTGTCAATTCGTGATAGTGTGTAGCAAAGAGGGTTTTCGAGCGCAGCCGAGGGTGATTATGCAAATATTCCACGATGGCCCACGCGATCGAAACGCCATCATACGTACTGGTGCCGCGGCCAATTTCATCCAGAATCAGCAGGCTGCGCGGCGTGGCGTGGTTAAGAATATTGGCGGTCTCGACCATCTCAACCATGAAGGTTGATTGCCCGGCGTGAATTTCATCCTGCGCCCCAATGCGCGTGAAGATGCGATCCACCAAACCGATTTTCGCCGCACCAGCGGGCACGAAACTGCCCATCTGCGCCATAAGCACAATCAGGGCTACCTGGCGTAAAAATGTACTCTTGCCTGACATATTCGGCCCGGTGACAATGCGCACACGCTCGCCGTTTTCAAAAATCACATCGTTGGGCACAAAGCGTTTCCCGGCCATCAGCGTCCGCTCCACAACAGGATGCCTGCTCTCTTCAATTGCCAGCACATCGTCAGCAACCACTTCGGGGCAAATAAAACCGTTCAGCGCGGCAACTTCCGCCAGCGTAACAAGCACATCCAATTGCGCCAGCGTGCGGGCAACAGCCAACATGCGCACTGCGCTCCCCGTCAGACGCTGGCACACATCCTGAAAGAGACGTCGTTCGACATCCTTGATGCGTTCTTCGGCATTCAGTACCAGGCTCTCATATTCTTTCAATTCTGGCGTAATATAACGTTCGGCGCGCACCAACGTCTGCTTGCGAATATAATCTTCCGGCACCATTTCGCTATGGGTATTGGTGACTTCAATATAGTAGCCGAAGACTTTGTTGTAACCAACTTTGAGGGATGAAATTCCTGTGCGCTGCCGCTCTTGGGGTTCGAGATTCTTGATCCACTCCCGGGCGTGGCGCGAGGCATCGAGGATATTATCAAGCTCCTCGGCGTATCCTGACTTAATCACGCCTGAATTGCCGAGGGTGGCCGGTGGCTCATCGGCAATGGCCTGCTCGAGCAGAGTCAACTCGTTTGCACAAAGATGAAAATCGGTCAGAATTGCCTTGAGCGGCGAATCGCCCTCGGGGAACAACTCGCGCAGCATGGGCAGTTTTTGCAGTGTCTCTCGAATGGCGATTAAATCCCTGGGTTGGGCTGTCCCCCCCACGACCCGGTTGGTTAGTCGCTCCAAATCAGCCAGCGGCTTGAAGGCCTGACGAATCTCGGCTCGCGCCAATCCATGCTCGTAAAAATACTGTACTCCACTTTGGCGACCCAAAATCTGTTCCACATCGAGCAAAGGCTTACTGACCCACTGACGCATGAGGCGCTTCCCCATCGGCGTGACGGTGCGGTCGAGCACACCCAGCAGCGATCCAGCCACCTGATCGCTGCGCAATGTACCGGTCAGCTCCAGATTGCGGCGCGTTGCGGCATCGAGAGTCATAAATTCATTCAAATGATAGGCGCTCAGGCCGTTTAGTAGTTTCAAAGCCGCGGGCTGGGTTTGCTCGAGATACTGAATCACAGCGCCCGCCGTGCGTATCGCCAGGGGAAGGCCGCGTACCCCAAAACCATCCAGCGAGGCGACCTTGAATTGGGCGTGCAATGTGGCTTCGCAGCGCGAATGCTCAAAATGGTAGGCGGGCCAGGTGCTGATATGTCCGGGCAACCCATTCGGGAGCGAAACATTATCCGGGGTAAGGATTTCCACCGGTGCGAGGCGGATTAGTTCGGCGCGTAGAATTTCCTGAATATCTGCGCCACTGAGTTCGGTGGCGGCGAATTCGCCAGTGGTGATATCGACGTAGGCCACCCCGGCGCGATTCTCGTCGGACAGCACGCAGGCCAGGTAGTTATTGGCATCCCCAGGAAGCAGGCCAGGTTCTACCACCGTCCCTGGTGTGATCACGCGCACTACATCGCGCGGCATCAGACCATTGACTGGCTCCGTGCCAACCTGTTCACAGATCGCTACATGGAAGCCTTTGTGAATCAGGCGACCCAGATAATTTTCGGCAGCATGATGTGGAATGCCCGCCATCGGGACGCGTGCGCCTTTGGCGACATTGCGCGAGGTGAGCACAATATCCAACTCCCGGGCGACAATATGGGCATCTTCGTCGAAAGTCTCGTAAAAATCCCCCAATCGAAAGAACACAATTGCATTCGGGTACTGGCGTTTGATATCCAGGTACTGGCGGCGAACAGGAGTGGAGTTATCAATACTCATAGGTTGATTTTAAGGTGTGGGAGGTAAAAGAGCAAGGGGATAATGGACGACTGCCCCGAGGATTCCCGGAAGCAAGGACAATTTGCAATTTGCAATTGCCAATTATCAATTATAATGTGTCCACAATACATGCGACGAAAGGAGTGTAAGACATTATGGCAAGCGTAACGTACGATCATATTTTTAAACGCTTTGGCGATGTTACGGCGGTAAACGACCTTAGCATCACGATCGAGGACAAAGAATTTCTTGTTCTCGTTGGGCCTTCTGGCTGCGGCAAATCCACCGCTCTACGGTGTTTGGCCGGGTTGGAAGATATTTCAGAGGGGCAAATCCTGATTGGTGATCAGGTAGTCAACGATGTGGCGCCAAAAGATCGGGATATCGCGATGGTATTCCAATCCTACGCGTTGTATCCCCACATGTCCGTCTATGACAATATGGCATTCGGGCTAAAATTGCGCAAGTATTCCAAGGACGAAATCAAACGGCGTGTTGACGAAGCCGCCCAAATTCTTGGCATTGAAAACTTGCTCGATCGCAAACCCCGCCAACTTTCCGGAGGGCAACGCCAGCGAGTAGCTGTTGGACGCGCCATTGTTCGCGAGCCTAAAGTCTTCCTCCTTGACGAACCTCTCTCCAACCTGGATGCCAAGTTGCGCGTGCAAACTCGCACCGAAATCACCAAACTGCACAAACGTCTGGCAACCACTTTTATCTATGTGACCCACGACCAGGTAGAGGCAATGACCATGGCCAGCCGCATTGCGGTGATGAACCACGGCTTATTGCAGCAACTTGACACCCCGCAAAACCTGTATGACAGTCCCAATAACCTATTCGTGGCAGGCTTCATCGGCTCCCCGGCAATGAATTTCTTTGAGGCCAAACTCGAAAAAGACGGCAATAAAATTATCGTCAACACCGGCGATTTCAAGGTTCAGGTTCCCGACGAACGCGCCGATATCTATCTGCCGCATGTCGGCAAACAGGTTGTCTTTGGCCTGCGCCCCGAAGATGTCTATGACCCCAAATTCGAAGCACCCAATATCATCGCACAACCCGTTGAAGCCGTCGTTGAAGTTACTGAGTTGATGGGCAACGAAATCTTTGTCTTCTTCAAGAGCGGCTCATACGAGTACGTTGGGCGCATTGATCCCCGTACCCAATTCAAGATGGGCGACAAAATCCAGGCCACCTTCAATATGGCGAACATGCACATCTTCGACAAGGAGACAGAGCAGGCCATTCGCTAATTCACAACCGAGAAGCTTCATTTCCTCGAGAAACGTTGCTTCTTTGTACCATCAGGACGCGGACTCACGCGGATTACATGAATCTCGTCGTTCATGCCGCGCTCATCCGCGTCCGACCGCGTCATACAACGAAAAGGAGCAGCCATGCCTTTCGATTATCTTACCCCTCTACTTCATCCCAATCAAAGCAAAATTATCCTCCTGGTCATGGATGGCCTTGGTGGGCTGCCAATGGAATCTGGCGGGCCGACCGAGTTGGAAGCAGCCACGACCCCCAATATGGATCGGCTTGCATCCGAGGGGACTCTCGGTCAGACCGTGCCCATTCGGGCCGGAATTACTCCGGGGTCGGGTCCTGCGCATCTGGCGCTTTTCGGCTACGATCCACTGCACTACGAAGTTGGACGCGGCGCCCTCGAAGCCAACGGAGTCGGCCTGAATGTAAATTCCGGCGATATTGCCGTGCGCGGCAATTTCTGCACGCTCGACGAAAACGGATTGATCAGCGACCGCCGAGCCGGGCGCATCGCCAGCGAAGAAGCCATACCCGCCATCCAAGCCTTACAAAGCATTCAAATTCCTGGCATTATGTTGGAAGTGCGTCAGGTTAAAGAATATCGCTTTGCGGTCATGATGCGCGGCGAAGGCCTGCACCCCCATCTCACTGATACCGATCCTCAGGTGACCGGAAAAGCGCCACTCCCCATCCGGGCGCTGGAGCCAGCCGCCCAGCGCACCGCAGAGTTATTCACGCAGTGGGTTGTGGCGGCACAAAAAGTACTCGCCGACCAACCCAAAGCCAACGGCGTGACCCTGCGTGGTTTCGCAACCGACCCGGGTTTGCCCAGTTATAGCGATGTATATGGCCTGAAAGCGGCCTGTGTGGCCGTTTACCCCATGTATCGCGGCGTTTCCAAACTGGTGGGCATGGATGTTATCCGCTTCGAGGGCGACACACCCAAAGACGAATTTGGCGCGGTAAAGAATATCTGGGATCAGTATGATTTTATCTTTGTCCATATCAAGAAAACCGACAGCATGGGCGAGGATGGCAACTTCCCCGGCAAAGTTAAAATTATCGAGAGCGTGGATGCCGCGCTACCCGATTTACTGGAGCTTCATCCCGATGTGTTGATGATCACCGGCGACCACTCCACTCCGGCGCGCATGAAATCACATTCCTGGCATCCCGTGCCTTTCTTGCTTTGGGCGCCCGCCACACATATGTCCGATATGGAAACGAAATTTGGCGAGCGCGCTTGCGCCCGTGGCGGCTTGGGTACTTTCCCAGCCGTGGATACGATGCCCCTGGCCTTGGCACACGCCGGTCGCCTGAATAAATTTGGAGCCTGAGACGTTCAGGGTTCAACCATATCGGTGAAAGTATTCCCGAAAACAGGCATAATAGAGTGTAAATTACCCTTTCCTTTTTGTTTTCGGGCTTTTTTTCTGTTTCCGTTGGATAATCCTATAGGACTTACGCACTTGTACAAGAGAATGCCTGAAAATAGGGGTGTGTGGGGGCTT
>CALCSH010000240.1 GCA_937893815.1 uncultured Anaerolineae bacterium
AGGGCGGAAGAGTTGGCGCTGAGAAAACAGGGGCAACCCGGACGCCGCACCTGGGCCAGCACCAGGCTCATGAAGCCTTCCACCAAACCCTGGACGATGGCCCCGGCCAGAGTCATGGGCGCGGTGGCCCCCAGCTGCTGGGATGGCCCCGGGATCTGGGGCATGCCCAGATCGGCGGCCAACAGGACGCGGGCGGTCACGTCTTCGGGATAAACCATGGGGGTGATGGGTTCCGGGTAGAGCAGCACGAAGGGCTTGTCCCGCAGATCGTCCATGCCACCGGCCAGACTGGCGGCCACTACATAATCCTCACCACGCAAGCTGAGCAGTTTGCCTCGAATACGACGGGCAAGGGTCGGCCAACCAACGATTGCCAAAATCAGAGTCATCGCAAAATAAATTTGAGTAGATGACCATTCTGTAGGGAAGGCTGCCGCCAGCCCCATATACAGCGGTATCACCGGAACGACGCGCACAATTTCAGTTAATCGCTGGATAGCATAGTCTATCCAACCACCAAAATAACCGGCCATTCCGCCGATGATCAATGCCAGCACGAAAGAGATTAATACACCTATAATACCAATCGAGAGTGAGGTTCGCGTAGCAAGCAGAATACGAGTGAAGATGTCCCGTCCGAGGCTATCGGTGCCAAAAAGATGAACTGACCCTTCATCGACCCCAAATAGGTGAGTTTGCATCTCAATGAAGCCCAATAATTTATAGGGTTCGCCTTGAACAAAGAATTTAATATCCCGGCGAATGGACGGATCGATTGTGACTTCCATCCTTAAGGTTTCCGGGTTACGCTCTGATACAACGCCGGGGAGAAAGGGGCGCAAGCTGCAGCCATCGTCATTGCAAAAACGGGGCATTTGCGGGCTAACCAACACAGCTCCGCTAATGCGGGTTGTGCCAGTATAGGGCCCAAGAAATTCGGCAAAAAGCCCAATTAATGCCAGCGTGATCAGGATGAATGCCCCAATTTTAGCGATGTGATGTTTTCGAAAACGCCACAGAATTAACTGTAATTGGGTGGCAGAATAATAACGCAGTGCCTCTTCTGATTCTGCTTGGCTAACGGGCGTCTGTAATGCTGTCGGGGATAAATTGGAGGTTGTCATTTCCCTTAACCTTCTAGTAGCTTAACGCGTGGGTCTAAGATCGCGAGGGCAATATCTGAAAGAAAATTCATAAAGACAATCATGAAGGTCAGAACGAGTAGGATTGCGCCAGCCACAAACATATCTAAATCGAGATATGATTTCAACAACAATTCTCCCAGTTCCGGTAAGCCCAAAACCATGGCTACAATTGGTAGCTCGGAGAAAATACGGTTGGCATCAAAGCTTACGGTGCTGACAACGGGGTTGAGTGCTAACCGGGCCGGGTATTTGAGCAACAGTTTCCACTCAGGGACGCCGCGGGCACGAGCCGCCGTCACAGACAGGTTGTTAATCTCATCCAGCATGGTGGCCCGTACCGTTTGCAGTTGAAAGGCAGTTGCTGACCAGGCCAAGACGATGGCAGGAATGACAAGGTGGCTGAGTAGATCCAACGCTTTCGCTACACTCCAGGGAGCATCCGCGTACTCAGGCGAAAAAAGCCCTCCAACCGAAGAATCGAAAACAGTAATAGAAATATACAACAATAACAAAGCCAGCAAAAAATTGGGCAGTGCGAAACCTAGATAACTAAACACGGTCAAAGCATAGTCTTCTATGGAGTTACGCCTGATGGCGGCGTACATGCCGACCGGTATCGAAATTAGATAGGTTATTACCAGAGTAGAGAAAAGAATTGCCATGGTCAACCCGATTTTTTGTCCGATAACATTATTGACCGATGTTTGAAAAGAAAAGGCTTCGCCAAAATCGCCGTGAAGGATAATTCCACCGATCCAGTTGAGATAGCGCTCCGGGGCTGGCCGATCGAGACCAAATTCCGCCCGAATATTATTGATATCCGCTTCGGTAATCTGTGAGCCAGTCCCCGAAAATTTTCGGAACGCCCACCGATCAGCATAGTCCCCAGGAGGGAGTTCCATAATAATAAATACCATAATTGACACGAAGAACATTGTTACAACCATGCCAAAGATGCGCTGAATTAGAAATTTGATCATCTCTTCTTCCTCGTTATTGGGTTGATTGAAGCAAGAAGTAGGGATTAAGAAGTAAAAACGCTCTATTGCTCGCTTGTCGCTCACTTCTTTATGGACATACGCAACTGCGGTGGAAGAAGTCCAGAAATAGGGGTGTGTGATCACGAAGAATTACACACCCCTATTTCCGGCATATTTTTCAACGAACTGCGTTGGTCCTATTTTACTTGTAGCCCGTTAGAGTCCAAAATATACTTTGGACTCTAACGTTTTTTGGATGATGAAAGAAATCATCCCTCACATCCCATCTTTCGAAAGATAATGGGGTGCGAACTTCGTATGATTCGGATTACTCAGAGATGAACCACTGAGCCGGAATCATTGGGTAGGCACGGTAGTAGTCGTAGCTCACTACGGTGTAAGGCCCGAAGTTACCCAGGCGGTTGGTGTGGATAATCGGTTGTTTAACGTTACCGGCAATACCGATCTTCCATAAATTATTCACATGAATGTCAATAATCTGCCCGCCCAAGGCATCACTTTCGGATGTACCGAGTGGGTGCTGTTGGAATTGTGCGGCAAGATCGTAGAGGGAAAGGGCGTCAGCCGGTGGCTCGATGCCTGTTGCTCCGTCCGATCTGACCCATTCGTCCCACAGGTATGCGATACCAGGATTGAAAGGTTCGCCAAAGGGCGGTACCAACATCTCGTCATTGCCGATGATGATTGCGCCGGCTGTGCCATCGAAAAGCCAGGTAAGGACTTCTGCACCGTTGGTAGTGGCTCGCTGGCGGTATTCATCCGAAGTGACCTCTTTGAGAGTAACAGCAACGCCAACTGCATCCCAATAATCTTTGACCAACTCATGAGTTGGAACAGGGACACCCTGATTAGAGTATTGCAGGTCAAGGGTGAGCTTGGATCCATCCAAACGATCACGGAAGCCATCACCGTCAACATCCACCAGACCCATCTCGTCGAGCAGCGCATTGGCCGCATCGGGATCATACTCGATGAAGGCCGTCTTGTGCGCTTCCGTGACGAAGTTCACAGTATTTGGATCTGCCGGGGTGGCCTGCATCGGTTCAGCCTGACCAAGATAAACCAACTCGACGATCTCTGCCCGGTTAATGGCCAGCGACATCGCCTGACGGAAGCGCAGGTCATTGAAGATTTCACGCAGTCCTTCGTCCTCGGCGGTCAAGTTAAAGGCATAGAAAGCAGTAACGCCAACGCCGAAGCCCAAGTCAACGGTGTAGTCCCCATTGGCCTCATTCTCCTTGTAGAGCGTGAAGTCAGAAATATTGATTGACTGAACTTTGTAGTCAACTTCACCATTGGTAATTTTCAGGTTGCGAACTTCTGCATCGGGAACATATAATTCGCTTTGTTCGTTGATGTAGGGCAATTGGTTCCCCGCGGTGTCAACCATGTAGTAGTAGGGGTTGGCAACGAAGCGACGTCCTTCAGTGGTTTCTTCAACAAGGATATGGGACTCAAGCGTGGGCATCACGTCATCGGCGCTGCCGCCCAGCAGTGGGGATGGGACATCTTTCCAGTCGCTGTTACCGTAGTAAAGGCTGGCTGCTTCCGCCAGGGTCATCCCCTCAGCCACTTTCTTATCAAAGAAATGCTTGGGCTGGAAGGGCTGAATGTAGGTGGTGGAGAAAAAGCTCAGCATACCAGGGGTTGGCTCCGGGAAGACGAATTTGAAGGTTGTTTCATCGATCACTTCAATCGACATCAAAGAGTCACCAAAGGTAACCCAGCCGGGTGTACTGGGGAAAACATCGGGATTCAGAACAATATCATTCAGCCAGAATTCAACGTCGGCCGAGGTAAACGGCGCGCCATCAGACCATTTATGGCCTGCACGGAGGAAGAAGGTGATCTCAGTGAAATCATCGTTCCATTCCCATCCTTTGGCCACATTGGGTTCGAAGGTAACATAGTCATCACCAAAGCGAACCAGGTTGACGTGACGAACGCTCAAAAAGTCGGAGGTGCCAGACTCGGTCGCGTTGGAAAGCGCATTGAAAACTCCACCATATTGACCGATTGAGTCGTAAGGCACAACAACTAATGGTTCAGCCGGGATGCGCTCTTCTACTGGCGGCAGGTCTGGATTGTTGGTGATGCGTGCATTCAGTGCGGCAATGTCGGGGTTTTCATTGAAAACCATGACGCAGCCAGCCGCAGCTTCGAAATCTGCCAGTTCATAGAGACGCGCGTACTCACCAGCCGGAACACCAGCACGGTCTGCCAGGGTGATAGCCGGGCAGTCTGTTTGTTCGGCTGCCGCAGGTGCTACTTTATCAATTGGCGCACTAGGCGCATATGCGCTCAATAACAGGGCAAAGAGCAACATCAACGTGATGAGCAACAGTCCTTTTTTGTTAGACATTTTCTTCTCCTTGAATGTTTTTATTAGGAAAATGGGTGGCTATTACTTGGGAATTCTTGGAAATAATTTTTTGCTATCGCCTATAGAACCACCTCCTATCTTTATTGCTAAATCGGATTAATCATGTCGAAATAAGAAGCTTGCAGTTGTACTTAGCAAAGCAGTATATCGGCTGTAAAATAAAAGTTGCAATCACCTCCCCAAAATAACCAAGCTCATTTTACCTTATTTCTTATCTCTTTCTGATAATTTTTTATGGACTCTTTAGAAACTACCTTGGGAAACGCCGTATTTGAAGGTGTGAAATGGGCCTCGTGCGCTTCGTACCTCCAAATGGGGCAACTACTACTTTAACAACTCGCTGCGTTTGTTTAGGCTCTTTGGGAACTGCCATGAGAAATCCCACATTTAGGGGTATTGGGCGTGCTTTGCACGCCCAATACCCCTAAATGTGGACAACATACGGGGATTCCCAGAGACACTTTGTTTAACAATCTGTAAACGAATTATCATTGGTTGT
>CALCSH010000241.1 GCA_937893815.1 uncultured Anaerolineae bacterium
TATCCCGAAAATAGGGGTGTGTGGGGGCGAAGCCCCCACACACCCCTATTTTCGGACATCCTCTTGTACAAGTGCGTAAGTCCTACTCTAATCAACTAGTCCCTAATTATCTACAACATTTCAAAGCGCGCCTGGAAGAAGCGTAAATACTCCGGTTCGTAGACCATCTTGAGGCCGCGGGTTTGCTCGCGCTCGTCAAAGATGGCCTTGATGCTCTCGGCGACCACGTCCATATGCGCCTGGGTGTAGACGCGGCGCGGGATGGTCAGGCGCGTCAACTCCAGGGCGGGATAGCGATGCTGGCCGGTTTTCGGATCGCGCCCGGCGCTGACCACGCCGCGCTCCATTGAGCGCACGCCGGAATCGAGATAGAGTTGAGCGGCTAACGTTTGAGAGGGGAATTGATCCTGGGGAATGTGCGGGTAAAAACGTTTGGCATCCAAAAAGATAGCATGCCCGCCAATCGGCTGGACGATGGGGATTTCCCAATCGAGCAGCAGCTTGCCAAGGTAACGCACCTGGCGCACGCGCGAGGCCACGTGGTCATCCTGCACGCCTTCGGCGATGCCGATTGCCAGAGCTTCCATGTCGCGCCCTGCCATGCCGCCGTAGGTGTGCAATCCCTCATAGATAACAACCATGTTCCTTGCCTTCTCTGCCACTCCGGGGTCGTTGACCGCCAGCCAGCCGCCAATATTGACCAGATTATCCTTTTTGGCGCTCATCCAGGCTCCATCGGTGTAGCTGCAAAATTCGAGCAAAATCGCGGCGATGCTTTTATCCTGATAGCCTTCTTCGCGCTCCTGAATGAAGAAGGCGTTCTCGTACATGCGCGTGGCATCTAGATAGAGCGCAATGCCGTGTCGGTCACAGAACTGGCGCAGCGCTTTGGCATTTGCCATGCTGACCGGCTGGCCGCCCGCCATATTGACTGTACCTGCCAGACTGACGTAGGGAATTTTGTCGGCGCCGACTTTGTCGACGAGAGCTTGCAATTTGTCGAGATCGACATTGCCCTTGAAGAGATGCGGGTCGAGCGGGTCGTGGGCTTCGTCAATGATCACATCCACAAACGTGCCACCGGCCAACTCCTGGTGCAGGCGCGTGGTGGTGAAGTACATATTGCCGGGGATATAATCGCCCTTTTGTATGAGCGCTTGGCTGATGAGGTGCTCGGCGCCGCGTCCCTGATGCGTGGGGACGATGTGCTTGTAGCCGTAGTAGGTTTGCACCGCTTCTTCCAGGTGATAGAAGTTGCGGCTCCCGGCGTAGGCTTCGTCGCCGAGCATTATGCCCGCCCATTGGCGGTCGCTCATGGCGCTGGTGCCGCTGTCGGTGAGCAGGTCAATATAGACATCTTCCGAGCGCATCAGGAAGGTGTTATAACCGGCATCGGCGGCGGCTTTTTCGCGCTCGGCGCGGCTAATCATATGAATCGGTTCTACCATCTTGATTTTCCAGGGTTCAGCCCAGGAACGGCGGCCAAATTGCTGGCCCATGGTTTGGTAATGGGGATTGGACATTGGGGTTCTCCTGTGAGGATAGGTGATTGGTTGATTGGGAATTAGGGGATCAGGTCGTGTCCCCTGGACGACTAATCCCTAATTGCCTATGCACTACCTTAGTGGTACTACTGATGTTGCCTTCGTCTCGCGCAGCACAAGGCTGGTGTGGATGCGCGCCACGCCAGGGATGGGGGTCAGGCGGTTGACGAGGAAATCTTCCAGATCGTCCGTGTTGTGGGCGACTACTTTGAGTAGATAGTCATAATCGCCAGTGACATGATGACATTCTAGAACTTCGGGCATTTTCTGGATGGCCTGGTGAAATCCGGTGACTTGATGAATTTCGTGCAATTGCAGGCTAACACTGACAAAGCACAGCAAATCAAAACCAATTTGTTGGCGGTCTAACAAGGCAGCATAGCCTTTGATAAAGCCGGTTTCTTCTAACCGGCGTACGCGCCCTAGCGTCGCTGGGGGAGAGAGATTGACCCGCCGGGCGAGTTCGGCGTTGCTAATGCGGGCATCCAGTTGTAATTCGTTGAGAATGATTTTGTCGAGATCATTGAGCGATTCCATGCTTAATAATGTAGCTGAAAGTAGAGTAAGAGTCAATAATTATTTTGTAGTATCTGTAAAAATACTAATAAACATATATATTTTCCCAAAATATTATGAGATTGTTTTGTTAGAAGCGGGTGAGCGAATGGCAGCGTTGTCTCGACGCGGCAGAATCAAAAACAGGCCGACAGATGTCTCAGCCAGCCTGTTTTTCGGGTGCGGGATTCTTGCTAATGCTGCAAAATTTGCGAGAGGAACAACTTAGTTCGATCTTCCTGCGGATTCGTGTAGATGTCTTCCGGTGAGCCACTCTCGATGATCTGACCCTCATCGAAGAAGAACATGCGATCAGCCACACTACGGGCGAAGCCCATTTCGTGCGTCACCACCAACATGGTCATACCGCTCTGAGCCAGCTCGGTCATCACATCGAGCACTTCTTTAATCATCTCTGGATCAAGTGCCGAAGTTGGCTCATCGAAGAGCATGATCTTGGGTTGCATCGCCAGGGCGCGGGCAATCGCCACGCGCTGCTGCTGCCCACCCGAAAGTTGGCCGGGGAATTTCCCAGCTTGCTCGGGGATTCCGACACGTTCCAAAAGCTGCATGGCGACTTCTTCCGCTTTTTCTTTTTTCCATTTGTGTACCTGTAACGGGGCCAGGGTAACATTTTGCAGTACCGTCAGGTGCGGGAAAAGATTGAATTGCTGGAAGACCATACCGGTTTCTTTGCGGATGGCCTCGATATTGCGCACATCGTGCGTCAGTTCAATACCATCCACTACAATTTGCCCGCTCTGATGTTCTTCGAGCCGGTTAATGGTACGGATGAAGGTCGATTTCCCCGACCCGGAGGGGCCGAAGATTACGATGACTTCGCCTTTTTGAACTTCCATATCAATGCCGCGCAGGGCATGGAACTGCCCGTACCATTTATGTACGTCCTGGCAAACGATAATGGGTTCGTTATTATTATTTTCACTCATCTTATAAACTCCTGATTCAAAGTTACTGTCGAGCTATCGTTCGCCCAGGCCCAGAGCAGTTTCCAGGCGTTGGCTGGCATACGACATACCGTAGCTCAAAATCCAGAATACGGCAGCGATAAAGAGATATACCTCACGCGAAGTCCCGATATAGTCTGGGTTGCCAAGTACGGCTTTCCCGATGCCCAGGATATCGAACAGACTCAGGATCATCACCAGGGTGGTATCTTTTAGCAAGCCGATAAACTGGCTCACTAAAATCGGGATAACGGCCCGCAGCGCTTGCGGCATAATGATAAACGTCATGGTCTGAAAACCGCTCAACCCCAACGCGTGGGCAGCTTCATGTTGCCCATTGGGAATGGATTGCAAACCGCCGCGCACATTCTCGGCCATATAAGCGGCACTGAAGAAGGTGATCCCAACCAGCGCACGGATGATACTTTCGATACGGATTTCAGATGGCAAGAACAGCGGCAGCATCAAATCCATCATGAACAAAATTGTGATTAACGGAACACCGCGTATCGTTTCAATGAATCCAATGCTGATCCAACTAATAATGGGCAGTTTGGATTGGCGTCCCAGGGCCAGTGAAACACCGATGGGGAAGGAGAACATAATACCCAGCACCGACAACAAGACGGTGAGCATCAGACCACCCCAAAGTTGGGTGTCAACAACGGGGAAGAAGCCTTCCTCCCCGGTTAGCCCCCGGATAATCAGCAGCCCGATGGGGAAGTAGAATATCCAGGCGAAGATGCTGACCCGTGTGAACGTGGCCGGTTTTGATTTCGCAATCACATACCCAATCAAACTAAAAACGCTCATCCCTAGAATCTTCAGGCGGTCATCCATACTGAAGGGTAAAATTGCCAGGAACACCGGAATAATCAGGAGTACAAGTCCTGATAATTCAAATTTCTTTACCCATGCGCCCCATGTCAGGCCGATGACCCATGTCAGCAGGAAAAGCGCTGTCCAAACGCGCCATTCTTGTTCGATAGGATAGCGGCCAATCATGAAGAGTTTCAGGTTGGCCGAAATTACCTCCCAACGCGCTTCACCAAAAACCCACGTGAGGGTTGGCTTTAGCATAGCGTAGGTGACCCAGGCGGCGAACAGTGTCAGCAGGGCGTTATACCAGGTGCTGAATAAGTTCTTATGCAGCCAGCCCAGCAGTGAGTATCGTTCGGTGGGCGGCGGCAAGACTTTTGATTTTGCAGTTATTGTCGTCATGGCTATCGCTCCACCAATTTGATTTTTTTGTTATACCAGTTCATAAATACCGATGTAATCAGGCTGGTTGAGAGGTAGATGCCCATCATCAGAGCAATCACCTCAACCGAGCGCCCGGTCTGGTTGTGCATTGTCCCGGCAACCGCAAACAAATCGGGGTAGCCGATTGCTACGGCCAGGGATGAGTTTTTCGTCAGATTCAGGTATTGACTGGTTAGCGGGGGCACAATCACGCGCATCGCCTGCGGGAAGACAATCAGTCGCAGGGTCTGGAACCCATTCAACCCCAGAGCACGTGAAGCTTCAATTTGCCCTTTGGAAACCGACATAATTCCCGCCCGGACAATTTCTCCTACAAATGCGGCTGTGTAGATCACCAAACCAGAGAGCAGCGCCAGATACTCTGGCGAGAGGGTGTAGCCGCCCTTGAAGTTCAGCCCTTGCAGCGCTGGCAGGTCAAGAGTTAGCGGCGATTGCGGCAGAGCAATCCACCCGATGACAGCAACGGCGAGGAAAGTAACCGTTGTCCAAAATGCAACCAGCGGCGGACGTCCGGTGCGTTTTCCCACCAGGTTTAGCTGCCAGTTGACGATGGCTGCCAGCACAATCCCCGCGCCGAGCAGCATCAAGTAGGTTCGCCAACTCTCGGTGGGAATTCCCCAGGGAATAGCCATGCCGCGATTGCTGATGAAGATGGATGATCCAATAGTAATTGCCTCTTTGACGCGTGGCAGCGTGATGA
>CALCSH010000242.1 GCA_937893815.1 uncultured Anaerolineae bacterium
CCATATATTCCGGCGGGAACACCTGCACGGTAGTTTTTTCAGTGGAGTCATAGATCATACTATTGGCTCTTTGGGAACTGCCGTGAAAACCCCTACAGGTGGGCATCTATTCCGGAGATTTCCAAAAATCCAAACTATTCTTGGAGGCTTATTATGGGTATGCATGGTGGTGGCTGGTGGGCGTATATCAGCCATGATGAGAAACAAGATCAACCCAAAATCACCCGCGATCTGCTTTGGCGCGTGTGGGAATTTGCTACACCTTACCGCAGGCAAGTTGTCGGTTTATTATTCACAATTCTTCTGATTTCAAGCATCAGCCTGATCTCGCCGCTGCTCTACCGCGACCTGATCGACAATGCCATCCCCAACGGCGACCTAAAACGACTCAACTGGCTGGCAGTAGGCATGATCGCCATTCCGATCATCAACGGCATAATTGGGGTCTGGCAGCGTCAGGTGAACGCCACCATCGGCGAAGGTGTAATCTTCGATCTGCGCCGGGCACTCTATGCCCACATGCAGCGCATGTCGCTGCGCTTCTTCACACAAACCCGCACCGGCGAGTTAATGTCGCGTCTCAACAACGATGTTATCGGAGCGCAAAACGCCATCAGCAATACCATGGTGACCTTGATCTCAAATTTGGTCGCCCTGATCGCCACGCTCAGCATCATGTTCACCCTGGAATGGCGTTTAACCCTGCTGGGACTGGCGATATTGCCGCTCTTTTTGCTGCCAGCTCGACGCGTTGGGCGTCTATTACGCAATCTCAGCCGCAAATCGATGGAAAATAACGCTGAAATGAATGCCACGATGAACGAAACGCTGAATATCAGCGGAGCACTTTTGGTGAAACTTTTTGGTCGTGAACAGCGCGAAATGGACCGATTTAGCGAACACGCTTCTGAAGTGCGCAATATTGGCGTGCGCTCGGCCGTTGTTGGGCATTGGTTTTTCATGCTCTTGGGCGTCGTCAGTGCGGTCGGCTCTGCAGTGGTCTTTTGGGTTGGCGGGCATTTGGTGTTGCGCGGTGAGTTCACCATCGGCACGGTTGTGGCTTTCGGCACCTATCTCACTCAACTCTACGGCCCACTGATGTCGCTGACCAACTCTCAGGTGCAATTTGTGCAGAATATGGTCAGCTTCGAACGCGTCTTCGAAGTGCTCGATATCCCGGTAGAAATTATCGAAACGCCGAATGCAAAAATCTTGTCGCAAGTCAGAGGAGAAATCCAGTTTAAGGATATTTCATTTGCCTATGCCGGTTTGGGGAGTGATGAAATTGGGCTGGGCGAAATTGCCCGCTTCACCTGGCGCGGCGATTTTGAAGCGCATCTCAAACGGGGCAAGGAGAAATCCGCAGGAATTTCAGAGGGCCTCCCCGAGGCAGGCGAGTCCCGCACCCAATGGGCGCTGCAAGACATCAACTTCACCATCCAGCCCGGTGAGTTGGTCGCTCTGGTCGGCCCCAGCGGAGCGGGAAAATCCACCATCACCTATATGATCCCGCGTCTTTATGATCCCACTCACGGACAAATCCTGCTCGACGGGCGCGATATCCGCGAGCTAACCCTCAACTCGCTGGCTGAGAATATTGGCATGGTCACCCAGGAAACTTACCTTTTCTATGACACGATTGGGGTCAATTTGTTGTACGCACGCCAGGAAGCCAGCCAAACAGAGCTTGTCGCCGCGGCCAAGGCGGCCAATATTCACGATTTTATCGCTGGTTTGCCCGATGGCTACGACACGGTGGTTGGCGAGCGCGGCTACCGTTTGAGCGGCGGCGAGCGCCAGCGCATGGCGATTGCCCGCGTGATTTTACGCGACCCACGCATCCTGGTGTTAGATGAAGCCACATCAAGTTTAGATTCCCTCTCGGAAGAATTAATTCAGACAGCATTACAGAAAGTGATGCAAAATCGCAGCAGCCTGGTGATTGCTCACCGGCTTTCGACCATACTGGCCGCCGATAAAATTCTAGTTCTCGATCAGGGGCGGTTGGTGCAACAAGGCTCGCACGAGAGCCTGTTGGCGCAAGGTGGGCTGTATAAAACACTCTACGAAACCCAATTTAAATTGGAGCAGAAAATAGCCGGGGCATAGGGGAATAGTATTAGTGTTTACTAAGAGTCATAAAACCCCGATACCGCATGATAAAATTAGGCTGTTTTATTGTTTACCAAATCCAGGTCAATGATTTGGGTTTTTGGTCTGACTTACGCAGTTTGCTGAAAATTTCCCAAAATAAGGGTGTATGGAGCGCTACGCAACCCATACACCCTTATTTTGGGACTTTCTCTTGCGAAAAGTACGTAAGCCCCATAGTCTAGCTCAGGAGATATTTGTGAGAATTCAAGCAAAAAATTTCATTTGGATCATGATCGCGGTAGTAATGATAACCGCCCTCGCAGCCTGCCAGCCCCAGGAAACGGCCATCGAAACAGAAGTTATTACGGACGCCGTAGCAACGGAAGTTGTTCCCACCATCGAAAGTGCAGTCACCTTTTTTACTGGTGATGTCACACCCACACCCGAACCAATTGTCCTTGAAGATGCGCTGGTCACCGATAGCGGGCTTCAATACCTCGAGATAACCGCTGGCGATGGCGCGTTCCCGCAGGCTGGCGAGATTGTCACCATGGATGTTATCGGCAGTTTGCCTGATGGTACCGAAATTGTCAATACCTATGTGCAAGGCACGCCCGCCGTAGCCATCTTGGGCCGTAACCAGCTCCTCCCCGGTTGGGAAGAAGCCGTGATGCTGATGAGTATAGGCAGTAAGGCTCAACTCGTTCTCCCCGCTGATCTGGCATTTGGTGCAGAAGGCTACGGCATCATTCCGCCTAATTCGCAGATCGTAATGGAAGTGGAATTACTTTCTGTGGAAGCCCCGCCCGTTCCGAGCGATTTTGCCGCAGACGAACTCACAACCACAGAAAGCGGCTTGCAGTATTATGATCTAGTTGAAGGCGATGGTGAGCCTGCCCAAACTAACAGCACCGTAACAACGCATTACACCATTTGGGTTCAGGGTGAAACTGAATATAACTTTGTGGTCTCATCCAATGACAGCCAGCCGATTTCATTTGTGCTGGGCGCTGGCGATGTGGTCTTCCCCGGTTGGGAAGAAGGTGTAGTTGGTATGCTGACCAATGGCAAGCGTCTGTTGGTAATTCCCCCTGATTTAGCACTCGGCGAAACCGGATCGGGCGATATTCCCGCCAATGCCACCTTAATCATGGAGATCGAACTGGTCGATGTCTTCAATCCGCCTGAGATTACCGAAGTGGACCCTGAAAGCTTCACAACTACCGAGAGCGGCCTTCAATACTTTGATATTGTCGAAGGCGATGGCGCTACCCCGCAAGCCGGACAAGCTGTAGTTGTCCACTACACGGGCTGGCTCGAAGATGGCACCATGTTCGATAGCTCGCTTTCGCGCAAAGAGCCTTTCACGTTTATTCTCGGCGAAAATAATGTCATTCCAGGTTGGGATGAAGGCGTGGCCACCATGCAGGTTGGCAGCACACGCCAACTAATCATTCCGGCCGATCTGGCCTATGGCGAAAACGGCGCGGGCGGGATTATCCCCCCGAATGCTACACTGATCTTTGAAATTGAATTATTGGATATCCAAGAATAAAGCAGGCTAGCCAGAGATTGCTCACCCGTCATTCCAAGAATGGCGGGTGAGTTTTTTTATCTATTCCCGCCAAACAATCGCCATATTCCCCAACACTCCCCAGGAATCCATAAAGCGGCTTATCGAGCGCGCATATTGTTCTACACCATCTGAAATCCAAACCTGCTGCTCGTCAAACCCGATCACAATCACTGTGTGTTCGTAGCGCGCCACTGTCAATTGCGAACCATCGGCAGCCGAAAACGGAACGGGCGTTCCATTGGCAACATGGCCAACCACCCACACTATCACCGGGCGCCCAGCATTAATTTCACCTTTCAATTGATCCAAACTCAAATTTCGCACGGCCCAGGCAGAGGCGCCATATGCGCGCAACAATTGCGCCACCGGTTCGGCATACACACCATACGGCGCAGGCGGAATTTGCCCCCAATCGCCATTCACATCCCCTACAAAGCCGGTCTGCGGATTATTGGTGACGGGCAATTGCAACTGGAAAGTGGCTTCATCAATTTGGATTCCAAAAAAAGAAGACCAATCGCTTGCCGCACTGGCTTCGCAACTTAACGGCAGAGATTGCTTGCTGCCTGCGAATCCCTGTATTTTTCCGCTGGATTCCGCCGTTGGTGAGATATAACGAGTGGGAACGGGCACCGGTGTGCTGGATGCTGTGGAGGTAGGTGGCGATATACGGCGCGTGGCTGTGGCGGGTGGCGGCGCAGTGGTGGTGAAAACGGGCTGCAGCTCAGTGAGGGTAGGTGTACCCGTTGGGCCGGGTATTACGCTGGGAGTCAACGTTATGCCCGAGGCGGCTATCGGCACAGGGGAAAAGTCATCCACGAAGATAAACAGCACCCACCCCGAGAAAGCACCGAATAGCAGCGCAAATAGTCCAACGATCATCCACCAGAGAATAGCCCCCCGCTGAGAAGAACGATTCCCTGTGGAAGTGATACGCTGCGTTTTCTTCTCAATCATCCCAAATCACCGCCATATTTCCCAATACCCACCACGAATCCAAAAAATCTTTCACCGAGCGCTGATACACCCAATCACCATCCAGAATAGTGACTTGGGTTTCATCATAACCGATTATCATCACTGTGTGTTCAAATCGAGCCACAGTCGATTGCTCACCATCAGAGGCCGTATAGGCAACCGGTGTGCCGCGGCCAACTCGGCCAATCACCCACACAATCGCCGGTTGTCCCGCGGCAATCTCGTAGCGTAACGCATCCCAACTCAACCCGCTAACCCCACCAGCTTTTAGCCCATAGGCCCGCAATAATTGTGCTACGGGCTTGGCATGAACGCCATAATCATACGGTGGAATCTGCCCCCAGGGCGCATTCACATTGCCCACAAATCCCTGGTTTGGATTATCCGAGAGTGGCAAGCTGTTGAAGAAAGCCAACTCCTCAATATAGACGCCAAAATACGCCGCCCAATCGACCGCCGAACGTGCTTCACAATCCAGCGAGAGGGCGGGCCACCGACCAGAAATACCCGGAACGGAAGCCGCGGCGGGAATGCTGGGTGTAGACGTCGGCAGGGGAGTCTCGGTAAATGTGGCTGTAGTTGTAAGGCTGGGTGTAATTGAAGCCGTGGGGGTGAAGGTAAGCGGCTGAAAGGGTGTTGACGTGGGAATGGCAGGCACTGTAGGCGTGCTGGTTGCAAGTGTAGGGGTAAAAGAAATAGCCAGAGGGGTAGTTATGGCGTTTGCTCCCGGGTTTTTGGCAACCGCCCGCGCGGCCAGCCCATCGCGAAGTACAACAGCGAATAAAACCCAGAATATGAGGCCCACCAAAATGCCCAACAGGCTAAAATAAACACGGCGCATATGAATCCAGAAACCCGAAAAATACGGCGGTCAAAATCCCATATGTTTCGCTATTGAATAGGGATAACTTGCCCCTGCGTGGCTCGCAGCAAATCATCGGGGGTCAGGCGAAAAACTGCGTGAGGCGTTCCCGCGGCAGCCCAAATTTCCGTAAAGCGGAGCAAGTCTTCGTCGATGAAGGTACGAATTTTCTGACGATGGCCAATTGGCGCCACACCGCCAATCACAAAACCCGTTTGCGAACGCACAAAATCGGCATCCGCCTTGCCTATTTTTTCACCCACACGCTCGGCGAGTAATTTTTCGTTCACGCGGTTGACGCCGCTGGCAATCACCAGCAGCGCCTGATCTGATGATTTTAGCCGAAAAATGAGCGATTTTGCAATTTGTGCGACCGTGCAACCAATTGATGCGGCGGCATCAGCGGCCGTGCGCGTGCTGCCGGGTAATTCGACAACTTGTAAAACCAGGCCGAGTTCATCGAGCGCATCTTGTACCCGTTGTGCGCTGGTGCTGAGTGTTGATGTCATAGTGTTCCTCTTGTAATTGCTTACCGAAGCTTCGCATCAAACCGACCAGAAAATCACCGCTATTGTATTTTAACAGAAAACTCCGAGGCTCAAGAAACCTCGGAGTTTGGGTCTCCGGGAATCCCCGTAGTAGTTGTCCAGATTTAGGGGTTTCTCACGGCAGTTCCTAAAGACCGCGGAGTTTGATCATCAGCTTGAAGGGGTTATTCTTTCACAACAATATCAATAAAGAAGGTTTCCCCAAAAGGAGTGCCATCGGGGGCATAAGCTTGCCAGGCGCTGCGGTAAGCGCCTGGCTCTGTAGGCGCCACAAAGAGCATTCGAATCTCCGCTTCTGTGCCGCTCAGGGCCGGAAATAGCGCCTGAGGGGAGGGTGCGTCCATGATCGGGCCAGCCACCAGACGCAGCTCATATTCCACATCCCAGTTGCACGCTCCGGCATTGCGTACTTTCCAGCGCTTCACCAGATTCTCTCCGGGCGCGACCACACTGCCATCTTCAATGCTCAAGTCTTCGAGAAATTGGAGATTATTATTGCATACAGCCGTTGGGGTAGGCAAACTCACCGCGGTCAGCTTTGCCGCTTCGGTAGCCTGCAACTCTATCATCGCCGGGTCAACTGTTGGGGGTTTGTATATTTCTGGGGTTAGTGTAGCGCGCGTCTCCCCCGCGCGGCAACCGGCGAAAAGGAACCCCAACCACACTACACAGAAGATCCAACGATGATTGAACATCAGGAATTATTCTTCCTCCTCCTCAAGGATATCATCCGAACTGTGCATTTTCATGCTTCCGCCCAACGCGGATTGACGAATCAGCGCCTCAATTTCAGTCAACAGATCGGGGTTATCCCGCAAGTATTCTTTGGCATTTTCTCGGCCTTGAGCCAGTCGCAAATCGCCATATGAATAGTAAGAACCTCGTTTGGAAATGATTTCCATCTCGGTACCCAAATCAACAATATCGCCGACTTTCGAGATACCTTCATTATACATAATGTCAAATTCGACTGTCTGGAAAGGAGGGGCGACTTTATTCTTGACTACGCGCACGCGCGTTCGATTGCCGATAATCTCCGAGCCAACTTTAATCGACTGAATGCGACGTACATCCAAACGCACAGATGCATAGAATTTGAGCGCCTGTCCGCCGGTCGTTGTTTCCGGGTTCCCAAACATCACACCAATCTTTTGACGGAGTTGATTGGTGAAAATCACCGAGGTATTGGTTTGTTTAATCGCCCCGGAGAGTTTTCGCAGCGCCTGGGACATCAGACGAGCCATCAGGCCCATATGCGCATCGCCCATATCGCCTTCAATCTCGGCGCGCGGCACCAGGGCCGCCACCGAGTCGATCACGATCACGTCCACCGCACCGGAGCGCACCAGGGCTTCAACGATTTCGAGGGCCTGTTCACCGGTATCGGGCTGTGAGATCAGCAAGTTCTCGGTATCCACACCGCAGGCAGCCGCATAGCGCGGATCGAGGGCATGCTCCATATCGATAAATGCGGCGGTGCCGCCCATATTCTGCATCTCAGCGACAATATGCTGGCAGATGGTGGTCTTGCCCGAAGACTCAGGGCCATAAATTTCGGTCACGCGCCCGCGGGGTATGCCGCCAACACCCAGGGCAATATCCAGAGAAAGTGACCCGGTCGGGATCGCATCGATCACCAAATGCTTCGCATCTCCCAGACGCATGATCGTTCCATCACCATAGCGTTTAGTCAGATCGCCCATAGCCTTGTTGAGCGCAACTTGCCGGGCATCATCCATTGAATCTTTCGCCATTTTTTACTCCTTGGTTGTTATTCGTCATAATAATGATAGTTCTATTGTATCGGAATTTGGTTCTCCCGTTTTCAGCAGGATTTATAACTACTCAGCTTTAAACTGAAAAGGGCCGAAAGAGGGGTCTGCGCAGGTAACTGCTCAGCCTAGAACCTAGGGAAGCCGAAAAAATGGGTGTGCATGGGGTCTGCGCCCCCAT
>CALCSH010000243.1 GCA_937893815.1 uncultured Anaerolineae bacterium
TCGAATTGTAACTCGCGACTGATGACGCGCTGGTTGCGTAACTTTCCGACGATAATCGAAAGCAATAGCGTCATCGAGATACCGCCAGCAACCGCTGAGAGGATGAACATCACTGGTAGGGAAGGTTTGAACCAGATAGCACGCCCGGAAAGCACACCGTAGGTCGCGCCAAGAGATGATTGATGGAGTAATGATAGGCCCATACCGATGGCGGCAAAGACGGGCGATGCTTTGTGTAAGGTATGCCCAAATTTACCAAGCCAGGGCCAACGCTCGAAGAAAGAATTGGCGAACAAGATGGGCAAAAATTCAAGCACCAGTACGGTTGAATAGAGCATAACACACCAGGTAACTTCCCAAAGCACCGAATGGACATTCCAGTAAACTACTGCATGCCAAAAACGATCTGGACGGCCAATATCCATTGCCAGGGCGATCATTGCCGATGTGTATCCCAAAAAGCCAACAAATACAGCCGCGCGGGCCAGAGGCTTGAAGCGTTCAATACGGAACAAGTACACAATCGCTGAGAGTGTGAACGCTCCGGCTCCCATACCGATTGATGAAAGGTCTTGGGTAATCCATAGGCCCCAGGGTACCTGGTCATGCAGACCGGTGACACTCAAGCCCTGGATCAGAACTTTCAGCATACCAACAATTCCGATCAGGAAAAGTATAGCAGCCGTAGCAATCCAGGCCCAATAGACTCGTTCGCGCGATTCTTTAGGAATCGAGAAGTTTAGTAATGCCATTTAAGCCTCCTTATCCGGGCGCACATAATGAACTTTAGGCTCGGTTCCAAAGTCCTCACGCAAACGGAAGGTCTCGTTATCTTTCAGGAATTTAGAAATGGGGCTTTCGGGGTCTTTGGCGTTACCAAAGACGCGCGCATTGACCGGGCAAGCGTTGACACAAGCCGGTGTGGCGGCTCGGTCGACCCCCGGAGTAAAACCTTGTTCCAGCCCGCGATCAATGCGGTGGACGCAAAAGGTGCATTTTTCGATAACGCCGCGCACTCTGCGCTCAACTTCTGCAACACCCCAAGTGGGTTGGTAAGGATTATCGTCCGTGGAAACCTTCCAGTTGAAACGACGGACATCGTAGGGGCAGGCTACTTCGCAATATCGGCAACCGATACAGCGATCGTAATCCATGATGACGACACCATCTTCACGGATATACGTAGCACCAACCGGGCATACTTTTACGCAAGGCGCTTCCTGACAGTGCAGGCAGGGGCGGGTTATAAAGAAGTCAGTGCCGCCCTCCGTTCGGTCCGGGAAACCTACATTCCAGCGCATATCTTCACTGGGCACATCGTTTGTGGCCTGGCAAGCCCATAGGCAATACTGGCAACCAATGCATGCGGCGAGGTCAATGCCCATATGCCATTCGTATTCGGAATTGGAATCTGTACCGTGACCACGTTCGATCCCTTGAATGGCATCCGGAGACAGAGGGCCAGATGTGATCACCTGGGTCACAACAGCAGCCGCGCCTGTGATACCCGCGATTTGCAGCAAATCGCGTCGAGAAAGGATGCTATTTTCTTTCTTTGGTTGCTTGGCTTTCTTATCCCTGGGTTGCTTCTTCATCCTCAGCCTCCTCCTCTTCGGATTTTTCCTTTCCAGGCAGGCGACGTACGTTGCGGGCAACAATCCAAGCGGTAGTGCCTCCCAGTACGATGCCAACAACACCGCCTTGGAAGAGATTTGTCATATTGCTATTTGCCAATGAGGCTTCAAGCGCCTGAATACGCTGCTCTGGGAGAAGCTCTGCATCTTCCGGATGTTCGATTGCCGTTTCTGTGCTGGCTAAATCTGCCGTAGTCAATGCATGATTGGCTGCAATGGCTCCATTCTCGTACCCTGGGAGCGAGAAGCCGGCGTGTAGTGCATCGGTGTGGCAGGCAACGCAGGTGGCGGGGGTAATATCGAACGCATGGCCCGTTGGAACAATGCCATCATCTGGGGCCATCTCGGGGGGAATAACCAACGCGTGACAATCAACACAGCCGATATCTTTTTGCACATGCAAATCTTCCAGATAAATGCCCATATCTTCAACCTTGTGGCAGTTCAGGCACATTTCATCGGGGTTTTCGAAAAGATTCTTTTGACTATGCGGGTTGTGGCAATCCATACACCCCACATCTACGGCTGCGTGGCCGGTTTTCCGCCACTCACTTAGCGTAGTCGTATGACACGAGCCGCAGTACTCCGTATCTGCTTTCACAGGCACAATTTCTGGCGGATGCTCGGCAGATGTTTCTCCATGACAGGATTCGCAAGCAACCCCTTCGGTCTTGTATTCGCCGGTCGAAGCCTTGAAGCCGGTCGTGTGGCAGGCCAGACAATCATCCGGATTTCCCATGCCAGTCCAGCGTTCCTGAAAATATGGATCATCATATGCGTGAGCATGAGGGCTGTGTGTCCATTGATCTGCAATATCCAGATGGCACTCAGCACATTCTTTCGCTTCACCCTCTGGCATAGCAGGTTCTTCATCTTGGGGAAGTGGTGCAGCAATAACGGTTCGGCCAGGTATCGCCAAAACCATTGCGCAGATCATAATCCCTGCAAGAATAAAGAAAGTAAGAGTTTTTTTTGGAGCCAATAGTTTCATAGTTGCTTTCTACCTCATCGGAATTGGATTTTGTGTGGTAATAAAATGCCTATATGACTTCACTGTTCTTTTTCAGTAGCGTCATCATATTTCAGAAAATAGTGCCCATTTTGGGAATATCAATACTGGTGACGAAATCCCAAAAGGCATTTTGAGCTTTTGTAGAGGGTAACCGGGTGTGCCGTCCAATATATATTTCGCGGCAAATGTCGAGACCATTAATTTTAACAATGGCTACATGATCTCGTCCCACCCCTGTTGCTACAGCTTGTGAGACAAATCCTACCCCTAGTCCTTCTTGTACAGATAGTGCGATCGCTTCTGAATTCCCTAGCGTGAGCAACGTTTTTAGTCGCTCAATCCGCACACTTGTATTACGCAGAGCATCTCTAACGGTGCGATACGTCCCCGAATCTTCCTCGCGTAGAATGAAATTCTCATCATACAATTCTTCAATTTCGATGCTACCTTTTTGGGCCCAGGGATGATTGAGTGGAGTGATTAAAACGACCGGGTCACACATAAAGTCTACAAATTCCGCATCCATGCACGACTTATGGGCAAAGCTAGCAAGTGCAAAGTGAGTTTTCCCCTCGCATAACATGTTTATAGCCTGAGCTTGGGGAGAAACCAGACATGTCACCCTCACTTTGGGGTGTTCGTTGTGGAACTGTGCCAGCAAGTGGGGGAGAACATACTTTCCCGGGGTGGTGCTGCAGCCAACCATAAGATGACCAAATATTTCGCCCTGAAGCGATTCCATCGTCTCTTCAATCAGGATGGATTGACTGACCAAATCGCGCGCCATCGGCACCAAAACCAGCCCGGCATCCGTGAGTTGCAGTGTACGACCCGCTCGAAGGAATAATGAAGTATTGAAATGCCGCTCCAGCGCCTGGATATGCTGGCTAACACTCGGCTGGCTCATATTCATTCGCTGTGCTGCCTGGGTAAAATTTAAGGTTTCAGCGGCAATCAGAAAAACATTGAGTTGGTGCGCATCTAGCATATGTTTCCTCTTGTATTGTGAATACTAGCACTATTGCTATAATAGTATCAAGTGACAAATATCATATCGTAATAGTTTTTACTTATAGTAAGGATAAGTATATGCAATAAGTAAATATTATTTTCGTCACTTGATACTATGACATCTGCTTATGTATAATTCCGATAGTGAAAAATAGAACAAAACGCGCGCGTCCCATTGGAGAATACAAAGATTATGTCAGATAAAAGATATATTCTCTCGTTCATCTTGATAATGCTATTGGCTGTTAGCATTAGCGGATGTAGCCAGGCCCAAACTGGCAGCGAGGGTACCCAATCAGCAGAAGCAGCCACGCTCGATGAATCGAATGCGCTGATTTCAGAGACTTCTGAAGCAACCGTTGAGAGCGTTGTGGATTCCCCGGAAGCTGTCGACGAAGTAACGAGTACAGATGTTCCTGCTGAAAATCAAAGCGCCGACGCCTTACCTGTGGAAACGGACCCGAATTATTGTCTGGAGTGCCATATCGATCAGGAGAGGCTGATGGCGGTTGCTGCTAAAGAAGATGCGGTCGCAAGCGAAAACGAAGGTGAGGGCTGAGGTGGCGAAGTGGCTCCGTTGGAGCCTTGGGAAAAAGTTCTCATTGACGGCGAAGTATATCCCGATAGTGTTCATGGTCAGATTGCTTGTGAGGATTGCCATAATGGTGTGCAATCCCCCGATAAGGATACTGCCCACACAAATCTGATCCCGAACCCCAGCCAAGATTCTCAAACATATTGTGGTGAATGTCATCCAGATATCGTTGCAACCGAAGCGCATAGCTTACATTCGAATCTGGCAGGTTATTGGACGGTTTTAGATGAACGCAGCATTCCTGCCGATCACCCAGCTATTGAAGAAGCCTTTGCCAATCACTGTGATTCTTGCCACGCAACTTGTGGTGAATGTCATGTCAGCCAGCCCAATTTAGTAGGTGGTGGGTTGATCTCAGGCCACGTATTCCAAAAAACGCCTTCGATGACGCGCAACTGTACGGCTTGCCATGGCAGCCGCGTTGGCAATGAATATCTGGGCAAACATGAAGACC
The DNA here is from genome assembly GCA_937893815.1 of uncultured Anaerolineae bacterium. Lineage (GTDB taxonomy): Bacteria > Chloroflexota > Anaerolineae > Anaerolineales > UBA11858 > NIOZ-UU35. The sequence continues at coordinate 4,707 of CALCSH010000243.1, forward strand.
TGAATGCCGATGTGCATTTCCGAAGAGGCCGCATGACCTGTATTGATTGCCATCAGGAAGCTGAAATGCATGGTGATTATGGGAATTGCGAAGATTGCCATGCCGGTCCCGAAATGGCTACGATTGCTCCGCCTGATCATCGCTATGATGGCGTTCAGTCGCCCCGGTGTGAAACCTGCCACATGAATGTGACCGTTGGAAATGATGGCAACCTGTTCCATGAAAATCATGGCGGCAATCTTCAGTGCCAGGTATGCCACTCCATCGCCTATACCAGTTGCGATGGCTGTCATGTCTCGATCAGTGATACTACCGGCAATCCGAAATTCGCTACAGATAGCTCGTACCTGACTTTCCTGATTGGCAAAAACCCTCGCCAAAGTTATGACCGCCCCTATGATTATGTGTTGGTACGGCATATTCCTGTAGATGAAAATACGTTTGGGTACTATGGCGAAGGCTTGTTGGATAACTTTAGCAATCTTCCGACCTGGGCATATACTACACCGCATAATATTCAGTTGAATACTCCCCAGACTGAAACATGCGATGCCTGTCATGGCAATCCAGATATCTTCCTGACCGAAGATAAAGTATATCCTTATGAGTTGGAAGCCAATCTCGAGCTAATTGTTGATGCAATTCCTGCCTCGATCTTCGATATGACCGGCGATGCTCAGGCAGACACAACCCCCTAATTTGTTGTAAGAGTAGCTAATAAACGCTTGATCTAAGAAAAGGAGAAATTTCTATGAAGAAGAAGCTACAAGTACTAATTTCGATGATCGTGCTCGCCAGTATGGTTTTGGTTGCCTTTGTGCCGGTTGCAGCCCAAGAAGCTGCCCCAGCACCCGAAACCTTGGATGCCGGTTACGCCGCCTTGCTCAGCAGTATGGTGGGCTACAACACCGTCAAGGCCGAAGATCTTCTTGTTGAAATGGCATCGGATGCACCTCCGTTTTTGTTGGATGTTCGCACCACCGCTGAATTGGAAGAAGGTGGCTATATTGAAGGTGCCGTTCATATTCCTTTGAATGAACTGGCGCAAAACCTTGATCTACTGCCCGCCTTTGATACCCCCATTGTGACTTATTGTGGGAGTGGCTGGCGTGCAACCATCGCCATGACTGTTCTTGAAGCCATGGGTTGGACGGAAGTTCGTGCCCTCAAAGCCACCTTCCTGGATTGGGTTGCCGCGGGTAACCCGGTTGCTGAAGGTGTTCCCGAAGCCGTTGCATTGAACGCTGCCGAGCCGAATGCTGATGTCGTCGCCGCTGTTGATGCTGCTCTGTCGGCTTACGGTGTGAAACCTTTCGGTGTTTTGGATGCCGAAGGTCTTAATACGGCTTTGGTTGAAGACCCCGCAATGATCGTCATTGACGTTCGCCGCACCAGCGAATGGGTAGCCAATGGTGTTATGGATACTGGCGATGTTGAATTGGTCAATATCCCATTGGAACGCCTGGTCGCACAGATGGCATTTTGGCCTGCCGATAAAGATGCTCATATCGTAGTGTACTGCGGCAGCGGTCATCGTTCTACCATGGCTATGGCAATCCTTTGGACATACGGTTATACCAATGTCTCCAGCCTCAAAGGTGGATTCGGCGGATGGGTGGATGGCGGTTACGCGGTTGCCGATTATGTCGCTCCCGATCTGGCTACACCGTATGCAGACATGCTGGCAAATATGGCTGGTTACGATACCATCAAGGTCGATGGCCTTCTGGAAGAATTGGCCACAGATACGCCTCCCTTCTTGCTGGATGTTCGCACCACTGGCGAGTTGCTCGAGCTTGGTCATATTGAGGGCGCCGTTCATATTCCGTTGAACGAACTTGGCGCAAACCTGAACCAGTTACCCGCTTTCGATACCCCCATCGTGACCTACTGTGGTAGCGGCTGGCGTGCCACGATTGCGATGACTGCCCTTCAGGCATTGGGTTGGACAGATGTCCGTGCTCTCAAAGCCACCTATACCGATTGGGTCGCGGCTGGTAACCCGGTTGCCGATGGTGTTCCCGAAGCGGTTGTTCTGGACGCTGCCGAAGTAGATCCCGCGGCTGCCGTGTGGATGGACGCTACTCTCGCAGCCCGCGGTGTCAAACCATTCGGTGTCATCGATGCGGATGCTTTCAATACTGCGCTCATCGAAAGCCCTGAGATGATTGTGATTGATGTTCGTCGTGCTGAAGAATTGACAGAGAACGGCGTTGTCGATACGGGTGAAGTCGCCCTGGTCACAATCCCCCTGGAAGAACTCATTGCTCAGATGGAAAATTGGCCTGCTGACAAGGCGGCTCAAATTGTCGTCTACTGCGGTAGCGGTCATCGTTCCACGATGGCGACAACCATCCTGTGGTCGTATGGCTATAGCAATGTTTCTAGCCTCAAGGGCGGTTTCGGCGGCTGGATTGAAGCTGGCTATCCCGTTGCAGAATACGTAGCTCCCTAGCTAGTTATAAGATCAGTACGTCAAGAGCTGGTTCCAAATCCGGAACCAGCTCTTTTTTTACCTTTTTGGATTATGCCATCTCTAAAGCGTATAAAACTCCTTTGCAATTATGCGGATAATTTTCCCTATTTTTGGTAAAATATATGACAAGTACACCAACTGTCATTTTCGTAGTACAAAAAGAATAGCCATGTTTTGAAGTTTACTGGTTGCGATAACAAGAATTTTAAAACAGACTCTACTGCAAAAACCCTTCACCGCTGAGAACGCGGAGAGCGCAGAGTTTTA
>CALCSH010000244.1 GCA_937893815.1 uncultured Anaerolineae bacterium
CATATGTTCCGGCGGACATCTCCGTCATCGGCTTTTTGCAGTAGAGTCAAAGTTAGGTTGCGGGTTGTTCGCGGCGATAGTCGATAAAACGGTAACCAACGCCACGTTCTGTGAGAATATATTTTGGGTTTGTTGGATCGAGTTCCAGTTTTTTGCGCAGATAATTGATATACAACCGCACATAATGGGGTTCATCTCGGTATTCATATCCCCATACTTTGGTCAGAATTTGTTCATGCGTCAACACCCAGCCTGCATTTTGTACCAGGTGGTAGAGCAGGCGATACTCTGTGGGACGAAGCTGAACGATTTGGCCATCCACCCACACTTCTCTGCGTTGAAAATCAATCTTTAGGCGCTCGTCAATGTTGATGATGGTAGACGAACTGCTCTCGGTTGATTCGATGCGGCGTAGAACTGCTTTTACGCGACTGACCAGTTCTCGTGGACTGAAAGGTTTGGTGACATAGTCATCGGCGCCGCCTTCGAGACCGCGTACGCGATCATCTTCCTCGCCTTTCGCCGTTAGCATGATCACCGGCACAGAGCTAAATTCCCTGATTTTATGCAAAATTTGGAATCCATCAATATCTGGAAGCATCACATCGAGCAGAATCAGATTGGGGAGCGCGTTTCGCACTTGATCGAGAGCTTCCTTGCCCGTATAGGCAGGAATAACTTGAAATCCATCATATTCTAGATTCAACCGGATGAACCGAACCATGCGTTTTTCGTCATCAACAACTAGAATTCGGTACCCTTGCAATTGGTCTGCTGTCATAATTACTCTCTTACAAAGCCAATGATGCTTTCTTCTTCCTCGCTGGGCAAAATTTCGATAAATGTCAATTGGGTTATCGGCCAAAGTACGGTTGTTACACCATGGTCGAGAAAGTGTAAATCTCTGCCATCGCGATAACGAGGGTTTGAAACCTTTAAGATTTGGTCTTCAGGTTTTGGCATTTCATCAATTTCACACAAAATGGGATCCTGATTCATAATATGCAGAACAATTTCGATAGCCATAAGATTACTCCGCGGTTCTCTTAATGAGGATCTGAAGTTTTAGTTTGCCAAGTGTGAGAATATCACCGTGGGCAAGGACATGCTCGGCGTGAGCTGAAATTCTTTTGCCGTTTATACGCGTGCCGTTGGCAGAGCCCAGGTCTTTGACCACAGCCCGGTGTTCCTGAAGTTTAAGATTCGTATGCAGACGAGAAACCCCAGCTTCGTAGGCGTTGAATGGTGCTAAATCCACATCGGGGACAACCAATTGGCCCTCGGTGGAACGACCGATGGTGAAACTTTTTTCGTTAGGGAGAAAGATAACCTCTTCTGTTGGGATGAGACACAACGCGACTGTGCTATTTTCGAATTCGGGTGGTGGTGGTGGAAATTGGGGGGTGGTGTCGGATATTCCAGAGGGTTTAATGACTCCAGTGGGGTGGATCGTGGTTGTGTCCGTTGCATTAATGATTTGTGTGCCGCATTGGCTGCAGAATATAGCTCCGTCTAACTCTTGAGAGTTGCATTTTTTACAAGAAATCATTTGTTAGAATCCTGGCTTTTCCCATCTGGAAGCAGTAGCGCGCGAGTGCCATATTTGATTCGCTTTACACCCTCTTCGGTTAAGGATTGATTGGTTTGCAAATGCTCAACTTCTTTGAGTACCGTTCGCGCTAACTCTGTTTCGCCTTGTGCGAATAAATGTGTGGCCACATTTTTTAACCGTTGTTGGGCCTGATTATACTCCCCTTGTGAAATCTCGTGTTGGGCCTGTTCCTGCATCCGATATAGGTTCAGTTTGGAAAGCGCGTTGCGGATGGCGGCTGGAGGTGGGGCAGGTACTGCTGTTTCTTGAATGGGGCAGGTTAGATAAAATGGCAGTTGGAATGATTTTTCCTCCGATGGAATTGTGAAGGCGAACTCTCCGGAGAGCAAAAGCGCTTGTTTTACGGCTTGGGGCAAGGGATCCACGGTAAATTCAAGCAGGATTTGTTGCTGGCTCTGGGTTGGAAGAGACCCCAAGCGCAATGGTGACTTTTTTGCGAGAACACCGGCATCGGGCTGCAATTGGAACGCATACTGCAAATTGACGCCAGCACCCAACTCAAACTGAAAACTGATCTTTTCGGCGTATGTTTTTTCCAGACGTATTAGCTTTTGATTGAGCATGTTCCGAATGTCGGTCGGGTTTTGAACGTAGATGCAAGTGCCACCCGTACGGGTGGCCAGGTCATCCAGGAGTTCGTCATTCCATTTTCCGCCGATGCCTAAGCTGCTGATAGTAATATTCTGTTCTGCGGCTGTATCGGCGAGTTTCTGGCAATCGGCTTCATCGCCATAGGTATGCCCATCAGTGATCAGTATTATATGATTGAGGTGCTGCGGTTTATAAAAACGCTCTAGTTCTTTGTATCCGGCATCCAGGCCCTGGAAGATTTCTGTGCCCCCACTGGCTCGCAATGCATGGATGCGATTCTCGATCCCCGGAACGTTGATATGGGAACTGGCTTCCAGCGCGGCGGTGGCGCGATCGTCAAATGCTACTACTGAGGCGGTATCTTGTGGGCGTAGTTGTCTCAGCAACTCGATAGCTGATGCTTTTACAATTTCGAGCCGGGCGCCTTTCATGGATGTCGATGTATCCAGAATTAGGGAAATATTGAAAGGTGGGGCAACGAGGGTTTTCCCGGAGCCTGGCAGAATCCCCATGGTAATCAGCGCATAAATGATTTGTGGCTCAGGGGTATGTTGGAGCGATTCGCGGCTAAAAAGCGTTTCAATACGGACTGGCAGCGATGCCAACGGATTTGCATCTGAATTGTGATCGTAAACCTGGCGTTGTTTCGGGTTACTCAGAATTTCATAGGCTTCTTTGATATGAATAAAATGCTCCGTTGCACCGGGTTCGATATTTACATCTGGGTGCAAACGACGCGCAGCTTCTCGATATGCTTGCTGGATTTCGGTTCGAGAAGCATTTCTATCCAATCCCAGGCGTTCGTAAAAATTGATTTTGAGTGACATATACCTGTAGTTTGTTTTGGGCGGTTCTGATATAAAACTAGCGGATGCTTTTTTATCAGAACCTTGATAATTTGCGTCAATACCTATGACAATCGGCTCCGTGGGCGATTATGGTAGGCGTACTAAAACAGCGGTAATATTATCCGGGCCGCCGGCATTATTGGCCGCATCGATCATTTTCTGACAAGCCTCGCTCAGCAGAGGTGTGGTTTTGATGATCGCTCCCAGTACCTTATCGGTGACAAGACCCCACAAACCGTCGGAACACACCAATAAATACCCCGATTCGGGGAGCGGTCCAGTGATGATTTCAGGCTCAAAGGGTTCACCTTGGCCCAGCGCGCGAATGAGAACATTTCTCTGGGGGTGAATGGCGGCTTCTTCGGGAGTCAGTTGTCCCAGTTCTTCCAGACGTTTGACCAAGGAGTGGTCGCGGGTGAGAGGGCGCACAGTCCCCTCGGTGTCGACCGAATAAACCCGGCTATCTCCCACATGGGCAATTGCCATATGGCTGTCATAGATAATCAGGGTGGTCAATGTAGTTCCGCCACCCGGCGCATAACCAAGAATCGCACTGTGAGCCTTGATTACACCTTCGGTAAGAATTTCTCGCAAAGATGTTTCCGGTGGGAGCGGATTTGGCCGAATTTGACGGGAATAAATGTGCTCCAAAATATGTTCGGCCATAGTCAAAGTTGCAATTTCGCTGGCAAGTTCGCCGTGCTGGTGACCGCCCATGCCATCTGCGACGATATAAATGCCGAACGGAAACTGGCGCTCATTACTGACCAGCATGGATGTCATAGAATAAAGAGCATCTTCATTGTGGCTGCGCTGCTGGCCCACCGATTGGCCACAACTCGCATGCAGTTGTGGAAGTTCGAGACGAATTTGCGTATCAGCTTGTCGATTGGCTTCTTCTAGATTTAGTTTTGTGGAAAGGGGCCTGGTAATTTCTTGGGAGCCACTGAGAGAATTTGGCAGGATTGGCGCTGTGCCCGTCTCATTTGTATGTGGCTCGGTTTGCCCAAATAGCTTCTTTAGGATATCTTTCACGAATGCTAGCTCCTGTTGAGTGGGTGCATACTAGAATGGCAAGATTCTCTGCCTTGCAGGGGATCTTGCCTGAGCGAGTCCGAGTTTCCTGTTGATTTATGCAGGTAGTGCATAAAGGATATGATTCAATGATCCAATATAAAGAATTTCATTCATTATTACCGGCGAACCCGTGATTGCGCCACCGGTCTCATATTTCCAGCGCAGGTGGCCGCTTTTCGCATCCAGGCAATAGAGAATGCCGTCGACACTTCCGCAGTAGATGGCGTCTTTGTAAAACAGGGGCGAGCTGGATACCTGGTGTCCGGTGGTGAAGTGCCAGGCTTCTTTGGTAGTTTGCAGGTTGATGCAGTAGATATTGCTATCGGCAGAACCAATATAAGCAAATTGCTCGCTCACCCAGGGCGATGAGATTGTGCCCCGTTCCATGCGGAAGCGCCACATCGGCCAGCCGGTTTGCGGGTCGATAGCGTAAAACATGCCATCGACAGATCCAAAGTAAATGCCGGTCTTGTTTATGCCAGGAGAAGAAGTGATCGCTCGCTTGGCATTTGCTCGCCAGCGGATTTTTCCATTGAAATCGGCAAAGAAGAGATCGCCATTTTCAGTGCCAAAATAAATGCCATCATTCGCGATCAGCGGTTTGGAGCGCACTGGGGAGCCGGCAGGAATTTTGGTGGCTCTCCGCCCGGTGCTGGCATTGATAATGTGAATATACTCATCATCGGAGCCGATGAAAACATGCCGATCTTGTACGGCAGGCGTCGAACGGATTGGCCCTTCGGTAAAGTAACTCCACTGAACGCGTCCGGTCGTGGCGCTGACGGAGTAGACGCGCTGATCTTCAGAGCCGAAAAATACACTATTAGCGAAGTACGCTGGCGTGCAGACAATGCCACCATCACTGGCGAATTTCCAATTGAAATGGCCTGTGATGCCATCGAGTGCATAAATATTATGATCGTATGCGCCAATATAGACAACGCCATCTTGCGTCATCGCAGAGCCGCGAATTTCGTCTTCGCACTCGAACGTCCATAATGGCTTGATTTCATAATTCTGGATGATGGCCGCAGTACTTGTGGGCTGGAAGTTGGATCCGCTTTTTCGAGCCACCTGAATTAAAGCGTTTTTCATTGCATCGGCATCTAAAAAGCGTTCTGCCGCATTATATTGCAGCGCAGTTTCAACAATCACTTCAAGCTCGATGCTGACATCAGGGTTCAACTGCCGGATTGGGCGCTCGCCAAAAGTGAATGGGGCCTCATCGCGTGGATCAATGCCGGTGAGTAAATGGTGCAGGGTGGCGCCCAGCGCGTAAATATCTACCTGGGGAGATGATTCGCCGCGGTATTGTTCGGGGGGAGAATATCCCTCGGTGCCAATCATGGTGCCTTTTTGCCCGGCTTGAAATTCTTTGGCAATCCCAAAATCAACTAGCACGATATGATTTTCCGGAGTCACCATAATATTGGATGGTTTCATATCTCGGAAAACAACCGGTTCTGGTTTGCGAGTATGCAAGTAATAGAGCACATCGCTTAATTCGATTCCCCAAATGACAACTTGTTGAACGGGTATCAAACCTTCTGTCGCACTGAGGACGGCTTCGAGATTGCGCCCGCGGATATGCTCCATCACTACATAGGAGCGATTATTAAGCGTGAAAAAATCATGGATTTTCGGAATTGAGGCGTGGCTGACGGTTGCCAGTAAATTTGCTTCACGTTCAAAATTATTGACAAGTATTTTTTGAAGGGTTGCATCATTGACTTGAGCAACGATCTCTTTGATGGCCACATATTTTGTGACGGAAAAACGGCTATCCCGCGCCAGATACACTGCGCCCATCCCGCCAGTTCCCAAAACTCGCTCAACGTGGTAGCGCCCTTCCAGTACCGCACCGGTCTGTAGTTGACCGCCGTTTTCTTCGAATTCGTTGGATGCAAAATTGCGGGTGATCGTTTGATCTTCCAGGGTTACCTCCTGCTGGCTGTATCGTTGTGGGAGCAGATCATAGGACTTATTATAGCCAGCAATCCGGGGAATTGCAAATCCAATGCCAGGATCGATTTTCGTAGGTTTTTACGCCATCCTCACCGCTGTTGATATAATCTGTGTATCCCCCCATGAGTTTTCCACAGAGGCAGCCATGACTGACTATCAAACCTACCTTTCCCCCTACACCTGGCGTTATGGCTCACCCGCAATGCGTAAAATTTGGAGCGAGCACAACAAGCGCTTGCTTTGGCGAAAAATCTGGATCGCACTAGCGCAAGTTCAAACTGAATTTGATCTGGTCTCACCGGCGCAAGTCGCAGATTTGAGAGCGCATGCCGATGAAATTGATGTCGAACGCGCCCTGGAAATCGAGGCGGAAATTCATCATGATTTGATGGCCGAAGTGAAAACCTTCGCTGAGCAATGTGCATTGGGTGGGGGAATACTTCATTTGGGAGCGACATCCGTCGATGTCAAGGACAATACCACTGTGCTCCAAATGCAGGCTGCCCTGGATATAACCATCGCGGGTACGCGTTCCCTGTTGCTGATTCTGTCTCCGATGCTGGCTCAGTTCGCAGAGACCCCCGTAATGGCCTTTACGCACCTCCAACCGGCTGAACCCACTACGCTGGGCTATCGTCTGGCGCAATATGCTCAAGATTTATTCCTGGATTGGGAGAACCTTGTTCGTGTGCGAGCATCCTTGAAAGGGAAAGGATTTAAAGGGGCTGTGGGAACGTCGGCATCTTATGCTGAACTGCTGGATATTGAAAATCTAACCAAGTTCGAACGGCTTCTATCTGGAATATTGGAATTGCCTTTTTACCCGGTAACCACTCAGACCTACCCACGAAAACAAGATTATGACATTCTCTCGGTTTTGGCTGGATTAGGCGCTTCAATCTATAAACTGGCGTTTGACTTGCGAATTCTGCAATCACCACCGATTGGAGAACTGGCCGAGCCGTTTGGCCGCCAGCAGGTAGGCTCCTCGGCGATGCCATTCAAGCGCAACCCCATCCAGGCGGAGAAATTGAACTCGTTGGCGCGCTGGTTGGCGCAATTCCCGCGAACTGCCTGGGATAATGCCGCCCATTCCTTGTTGGAGCGCACCCTTGACGATAGCGCCAACCGGCGCACGCTTCTACCCGAGGCTTTTCTAGTCACCGATGAATTATTGCGCGTAGCCATTAAGATAATGGAAAATTTACAAATCGATAAAACCGCAATCGTTCGCAACTTCACTACTTATGCGCCTTTCGCGGCTACGGAGCGCTTGCTGATGGCACTTGGTAAGCTGGGTGCAGATCGGCAAGTAATGCACGAGCGGCTGCGTCACCATGCGCTCGCCGCCTGGGATGCG